>JBMOIA010000065.1:0-7204 GCA_049317565.1 Terrimicrobiaceae bacterium
CGGGATTCGACCGCTGATGGGTCGGCGAAATCTTCGACTTCCGCGGCCAGCGATTGGGCGAGGGCTTCTGGGTCGATTCGCGCGGATTGCAGGGAGCCTTGGTAGAGCGTTCCTGAGCGTGTGCGGCGGATCGCGCCGCCGAGGATTTTTTCCGAGCCGGCGAGGATGTCGTCCACTGCCGGGGCCGAAAAGCAGGCTGGTCCATCGATGGTTTCGCTCGGAGCGGCAAGGCGGGCGGCGGGGATCGAGTTCAGCACAGCTCCGAGGATGGCGCTGTGGATGAGGGAATATAGACTTCGGGGCGGCGGCGGGCTTGCGGATGCGGGGACTGCGAGGGCGATGGTGAGATCCTCACCGTGGAAGACAATGCCGCCGCCGGTCCAGCGTCGGGCGAGGGGAATGCCCCCCGTGGTTTTCTGAACATCGGCGAGGCGTTGTGCGTATCCGAATGTGGCGGCTTTTTGTTTCCAGCGGTAAAGCCGCAGGACGGGCAGCGGGGCGGCGCCGAGGAGCGCTTCGTCGCAGGCCATCTGCCCGGCCGGCGTGCGGGGCATCGCGTCATTCCAAAACAACAGCTGGGTGAAGGGTTTTTCCATGGGCGCTTCTGCTTGTCGGGGCATGGCATCGTGTTTAGGTTTCCCACCTATGTCAAAGTTACCGCTTGGAAAGGGCCTCGGTGCCCTGATCGGGAACCGTGTGGCGAATCCAGAGCCGGCGGCCGATAAGGGGGAGAGCGTGCAAAATGTTTCCATCGGCATGATCGCGCCCAGTGCGCTGCAGCCGCGCGTCGAGTTTCCTGCGGAGCAGCTGGCCGAACTGGTCGAAAGCATCCGCGAACGGGGCATCATCCAGCCGCTGATCGTGCGGCAGTCGCCCGGCGGCTATGAACTGATCGCCGGCGAAAGGCGCTGGCGCGCGGCGAAGGAAGTCGGATTGCAGGATGTGCCGGTGATCGTGCGCCAGGCCAGCGATCAGGATGTTCTCGAGTTGGCGCTGATCGAGAACCTGCAGCGCGAGGGCCTCAATCCGATCGAAGAGGCCGTGGCCTACGAAAAGCTCAGCAAGGATTTTTCGCTCACTCAGGAGGAAATCTCGAAAAAGGTCGGCAAGAACCGCGCGACCGTGGCGAATGCGATGCGGTTGCTGGATCTCTCGGAAAAATCGAAGTCGCTCTTGAAACACGGTCGCATTTCCGTCGGCCACGCGAAGGTGCTTCTCTCGCTCAAGGGTCACGAGGAGCAGGACCTGCTGGCCGAAAAAATCGTCAAGGATGCCCTCACCGTGCGCGCGGCCGAGACTGTTGCGTCGAAGCTCCACGAGGAGGCTGGCCGCGTGCGCAAGGTTCGCCCCGGCGCCGGGCCCTCGGAATTGCCTCCATCCCTGCGTGCCGTTCAAAACATGCTGACCCACCGCCTCGCGACACGCGTGGTTTTCCACCACGGCGACAAGAAGGGGAATTTTCAAATCGAATACTACGGCGATGAGGACCTGAACCGCATTCTCGCGGCGATGGGCTTTGTCGGATCGCCGGCGGGAACCGCCGGTTGAACTCCGCTGCCGCATGAGCACGATGGCCTCGATCTTCGCCAAACTCTTTCGTCCACTCGTTGGGGCGATCGACTCGGACCACTTCCCCGCCGGGGCGGAGAAGGTTCGCGAAATGCCTGAGAGGTTCGAATGGAAGCGGGCCGTGCCTTTCATCGTTCTGCACATCGGGTGCCTTGGCGTTCTTTGGACCGGCTGGAGCTGGACGGCCGTTTGGGTGGCGGTCGCGCTTTACCTGGCGCGGATGTTTTTTGTGACGGCGTTTTACCACCGGTATTTTTGCCACAAGGCCTACCGGACTTCGCGCGCGTTGCAGTTCGTTTTTGCGCTGGCCGGCCTGACGGCGGTCCAGCGTGGACCGCTCTGGTGGGCTGCGGTCCACCGCCACCACCATGCGCATTCGGACGACGACCATGATGTCCACTCGCCCGGCGTGAAGGGTTTTCTCTGGTCGCATGTCGGGTGGCTCACGAGCAGTAAAAATTTCCCGACCGATTACCGCTTGGTGCGCGACCTCGCGAAATACCCGGAACTGGTTTTCCTCAACCGTTTCGATGTCATTGGGCCCGTTCTGCTGATTGCGCTGCTTTATGGTCTCGGCGCTTTGCTTTCCGCTTTCGCGCCGGGTCTCGGAACATCCGGATGGCAAATGGTGGTGTGGGGTTTCTTCATCAGCACGACTGTGCTTTTCCATGCGACTTGCGCGGTGAACTCGCTGGCGCACACGCTCGGGACCAAGCGCTATGACACCGGGGACGAGAGCCGCAACAGCTTCCTGCTCGCGCTGGTGACGCTCGGCGAGGGTTGGCACAACAACCACCATCACCATCAGGCTTCCGCGCGACAGGGTTTCTATTGGTGGGAGATCGACATCTCGTATTACCTGATCCGGTTGCTCGGCGTGCTGGGCATCGTTTGGGACATCAAAACGGTGCCGGTGCGGGTTTACGGGCGCGGTCCCGCGCAGTGAGGGAGCGGATTGCGATCGTCGGCAGCGGGATTGCCGGCATGGGCGCGGCGTGGCAGTTGAGGGATTGCGCGGACATCACGATCTTCGAAAAACTCGATCGCCCTGGCGGCCACACGAACACCGTTGTGGTGGACGAGGACGGCACTGCGGTGCCGATCGATACGGGCTTCATTGTTTTCAACCACGCGACATATCCCAATCTGGTGCGGTTGTTCGCGGAGTTGGGGGTGGAGACGAAACCGGCCGAAATGTCATTCAGCGTGCAACACCTGCCGGACGGCATCGAATACAACGGCATGTCGCCCCGAAAACTTTTTGCCCAGCCGGGCAACCTTGCGAACCCGCGCTTCCTCCGGGCGGTTTGGCAAATCCTGCGGTTCTTCCGCGTGGCGCGGCGCGTGCTGGAATCGCCCTTGGAATTGGAATGCACACTGGGCGAATTCGCCAAGCGGCACGGGTTGGGCGCCGATTTTCTGAATTACTATCTGGTGCCGATGGGATCGGCCGTGTGGTCCACCGAGCCGGGGCGCATGCTGGATTTTCCCGCGCTGAGTCTCCTTCGGTTTTTTCAAAACCATGGATTCCTCGGCGTCACGACACACCATCCCTGGTTCACGGTCAGTGGCGGTTCGCGCAACTACCGCGACAAGCTTTTGGCGCAACTGCAACCGGTCCGCCTTCCCGCCAAGGTTGTGGCGGTGTTGCCGAACGGAACGGGCGTTTCGGTGCGCACGGAAGACGGAGGGGAATTTTCATTCGATAGGGTGGTCATTGCCGCCCATGCGGACGAAGCGCTCGTGATGCTGCCGGGTGCCGATGCCGAACAGAGGGAACTTCTCGGGGCGTTCCGTTACCAAAAAAATTCCGCGGTCCTCCACACCGACGCCTCGGTGATGCCCCGTCGGCGCATCGCGTGGGCCTCGTGGAACTACCGCGTGGAGGCCCTTGCGGGCGGCGGCATGGCGGCGACCACTCACTATTGGATGAATGCGCTGCAGGGCGTTTCTCAGCGGCGGGATTATTTTGTTTCCATCAATGCGGACTTGGCGATCGACCCGGCGAAGGTGCTTTACCGGACGGTTTACGAACATCCGGTTTACACGCTGGAAGCCATGCGCGCGCAGGGGCGTCTGCCCTCGTTGAATCGGCGCTCGCCAGACCAGCGGGTGTTTTTTTGCGGGAGCTATTTCCGGCACGGGTTCCACGAGGACGCGTATGCCTCGGCGGTGGACCTCGGCGCCGCGATGCGGCCGATCCTCGGGCGGTGAACTCCTGCCTCTACGAATGCTCGGTGATGCACCGTCGGCTGTGGCCGAAGGAACACGGGTTTGTTTACCGCATCTTCATGTTCCTGCTCGATCTGGACGAACTCGATACGGTGCGGGACAGGGTGCCGTTCTTCGCAGTTAACGAATCGAACATTTTCTCGCTCGATGACCGCGATTACTTCCGGTTCCACTCGCGGGGAATCCGGGCCAACCTCGAAACTTTCCTGCAGTCCAGGGGATTTGCCGAGCGCCCGGCGCGTGTGCTCGTGCTCACGCTGCCTCGCTTGTTCGGTTACACCTTCAATCCGGTTTCTGTGTTCTTTTGCTTCGATGCGGACGGCAAGCCGTTGGTGTCGGTAATCCAGGTTGGCAATACCTTCGGCGAGTTGAAGCCGTATCTGGTGCCTGTTTGTGGAAGTGGATTCCAGGCACGGTTGCCGAAGGACTACTATGTTTCGCCGTTCTCGGATTTGGATTTGGAGTTCGATTTTCGGTTCGAGATGCCCGGGGAGAGGCTACGCATTGCGATCGACGAGTATCGCGGTGGCGAAAAGGTTTTGCTGAGTTCCCTCACCGGCGGGCGGGTCGAGTTGACGGCTGCAAACCTTCTTCGGCTGGGCATCAAATATCCGCTGGTGACGCTGAAGGTCATTTTCCTGATCCACTGGGAGGCGCTGCGGCTTTGGGCGAAGGGGTTGCCGTATCGCTTGAAGGAATCCAAGCCCGAGGCTCAGCGGGGTGCGTTCCGGGCGACGCCGGATCAGGGCGCGTAGTTGGCGATGACGCGGGTGTAAACCTCCATCAGTCGCGAAAACACGGTGTTCCACGAGTAGCGCGAGCGGGCTTCGGCGCTGGCGCTGAGTCCGGCGGCGCGGAGGTCTGTGCGGAATTTGGCGATGATCGCTTCGGCAAGGGCTTCGGGGGAATTCTCCGGTGCCCAATTCCTTTGATCGGTAAAAATGATGCGGTCCATGTAGCTGCCGCGGATGCCGACAACGGGGGTTCCGCATGCCTGACTTTCCAAGGTGACGAGGCCGAAGGTTTCCTGAACGCTCGGGTGCACGAAAAGGTCGGCCGCGCGGTAAACCGCGGCGAGTTCAGTCGGAACCGAGCAATAGGGTGTCCAGTGGACGCCATTGGTGCTCCTCTGGAGCTCGAGCAGGTCGGCGCGGCGGGTGCCGTCGCCGAGGCAGAGGAGTTGCCATGGTTCGCGCGTGGTTTTTTTGAGGTGCGTGAAGGCGTCGAAGAGGGTTTGAACATTTTTTTCCGGAGCGAGGCGGCCGACATAGAGCAGGAGCGGCGCGGAGTCGGGAATTCCGAGTTTCGAGCGCGTGGCGGCGCGGTCGTTGATATCGGGCCGGAATATGGAGTCGTCCACACCCAGGTCCACGGTGTGGGTGTTCTCGACGCCCCAGCGGCCGAGGAGTTTTGCCAGGGCCGGGCTCGGGACGAATGTGCACTCGAAGTGGTTGTAGAGCGTGGTGACATATTTGCGGCAGGTTTCCGCAACGATCGAGGCGGCGAGGGGACCAAAGAATTTGGTGACCGTGCGCAGCACGCTTTCCGGGAAGTGCGAGTGGTAGAAGCCGACGACCGGAATATCGAGCCCGCGGCCGGAGGCGACGGTTTTCCAGGCGACCTGATAGGAGTCGCCGGATTCGATGATGTGCGGGCGCTCGCGTTCGAAGATTTCCTCGATGAGGTGGAGCTTGGTGAGGAGGCGGTAGCGCGAGGTGCGCGAGACGAGTTGCGAGGCGATGGTGTGGAATCGGACGGGGCCGTCCTCGTGCACAGCTGTTTTTTCTCCGGGGACGATGACGATGTGGCGGCAGTCCGGCCTGTGGGTGCGCAGGAAGGCGCTTTTCTGCTCGATGTAGCGGCGGATTCCGCCGCTCACGGGGGAGTAGAACTGCGTGATGTCGCAGATCGTCAGCGGCCGCTGTGGATCTCTGGTCAAACCGCGGTGGGTTGCTCCGAATCCGCAAGCCAACGCTCGGCATCAATGGCGGCGGCACAGCCCTGCCCGGCAGCGGTGATGGCCTGGCGGTAAATATGGTCGGCGACATCGCCCGCGGCGAAGACGCCTTCGACATTCGTGCGGGTCCCGGATTTTTGTGCGAGGTAGCCGCTCGAATCCGTTTCAACAGCGTGGCGGAAGGCGGCGGTGTTCGGTTCGTGGCCGATGGCGACGAAGACGCACTTGAGGGCGAGTTCGGATTCGGAGCCGTCTTTGGTGTTGCGGAGTTTCACGCCGGCAACTTCACCGGAGTCATCAACGATGTAGCCGGTGACCACCGAGTTCCAGACGGGTTTGATTTTCGGATTCGAGAGCGCGCGATCCGCCATGATTTTCGAGGCGCGGAGGGAGTCCCGGCGGTGGATGAGGTAAACCTCGCTGGCGAATCGGGTGAGGAAGGTCGCCTCTTCGCAGGCCGAGTCGCCGCCGCCCACGACGCAGACCGGCACATTCCGGTAGAACGCGCCGTCACAGGTCGCGCAGGAGGTGAGTCCGTGGCCGATCAGCTTCGATTCGCCCTCGATGCCGATGTAGCGGGGCGAGGCGCCGCTTGCGACGATGAGGGCCTTCGTTTCAAGCCAGGTGCCGTCCACATTGAGGCGGTGGGGTTTTCCCGGTTCGAATTCCGAGACGGTTCCAAACTGGAACCTGGCGCCGAATTTTTCCGCCTGCTTGTGCATGCGCTGGATGAGGTCGGGGCCGTCGATGCCGTCCGGGAATCCCGGAAAATTTTCCACGGCGGTGGTGGTGGTGAGTTGTCCGCCGGGGAGCCGGCCTTCGAGGACGAGCGGGGCGAGATTGGCCCGGGCGGTGTAGATCGCCGCGGTGAGGCCCGCGCAGCCCGTGCCGACAATGATGACATTCTCCATACGACCGTGAGTAAACACGAACCGCGCGGCTTGCGAAACGAATATTGGGCAGTCCGCAGGGGGATCAGGCGGGGCGCAGGCTTTTCACGAGGACAACCGATTTGCGGCCGCTTTCCTCGTATTTCGCCAGACGGCCGGGCGGGAGGATCCCCGGCTCCGCTGTGGAGAAGCCGCCCTTTTGCTGCAGGTAGCTGTAGGCCTGTGTGGAGAGCGCGAAGAGGTGTTTCACATTTTTCTCGCGGGCGAGGTTTTCGACGAAAGCCATGAGCTTGCGGCCGTAGCCTTGGTTCTCGTGGGCCTTGCCGACATGCAGGCAGGCGAGCTCGGCGGCGGATTGTTCCGGGTAGAGGTGCATCGCGACGCAGGCCACCGGAGTGCGGTCGATTTCAAGGAGCCAGTAATCCGAGATGCGCTCCAGAATTTCCGTGCGGGTGCGCCGGACGAGTTCCTCGTTTTGGACGGACTGGCGGATGAGGGCGCTGACGGCGCGGACATCCTTTTTGAAGATGCGGCGGATCTGCTGGTATTCGTTCGA
>JBMOIA010000066.1:0-7166 GCA_049317565.1 Terrimicrobiaceae bacterium
AGCCGAACGAACAAGCTCCGCCGGTTCGTGGAAAAACCCGACAGGGAAGCCGCGGAGTCTTATGTCCGGCAGGGGAACTTTTTTTGGAATGCGGGAATTTTTGTTTGGAAGGCATCCACATTCCTCGATGAGGCGCGGCGGCAACTCCCGGCGCTGGCGGATTTCATCGTGGCGCTGGATTCGTTCGACGGGCTTCCGGAATTGCTATCCACCCGCTTCGCCGCACTGCCCAAGATTTCGGTGGATTATGCCATCATGGAAAACGCGAGGGATGTGGTGGCGGTGATGGCGGAATTCGATTGGGACGATGTGGGGGCGTGGACCGCACTGCCCGCGCACATCCCGGCGGATGCGGATGGAAATTGCTCGCGCGGCGCGGTGGTCCAGCATGGATCTTCCGGCAACATCGCCGTGTCGAACGGCCGCACGATAGCGCTCTGCGGCGTGGAGGGCTTGGTGGTGGTGGAGACGCCGGATGCGGTCCTTGTTTGTTCCAAGGACGCGGTGCAGAAGGTGAAGGAATTGCAGCCCCTGCTGGGGGAGGAGCTCAAGTAACCGTGCGGCTCAAGCTGCTTCCATCCGCTGGCGGATGAGTTCGTGAAGCAGCTCCAGTCGCGCGGCCACATTGCGCTCCAAAAGCAGTGTGCGGCGTTGGACGGGGTCCGCGACCATGGCCGAGGCCACGATGTCCGCGAACGCGCCTTCCGGCCGCACGGTTTCAATGTATTCGGCGAAGCCTTTCGGGGCCTCCATGCCCATTTCGAGGGCGGCGCGGCAGGCCTTGGCGACCCTGGACCGGATTGCACGCACGGCCTCGCCGTTTTCCCCGCCATCGGGAACAATGCTGATCTGCGCGCGGGGGAAGGGTTCCATTTCAAATTCCCCGAATTCCACGCGGGCGACGCCTTGAAGAATGAGGTTCGAGGTTCCGTCCCCATTCGCCACGCAGGCGCGGATGATTCCGAGGCCGCCGAACGGCTCGCAGAATTCCCCTTCCTCCGCATGGGCGATGGCGAACATGCGGTGCGAGGAGAGGGCGCTCTGCACCATCTGGCGGTAGCGTTCCTCGAAAATGTGCAGCGGGACGAGGGACCCCGGGAAGAGGCTGAGCCATGGGAGGACCATGACGCCGGAGTGGCTGGGGTATGAGGAAACTTTTTCCACCTGCACGGAGAGAATTACGCGCGACGCGGGCGCGGGTTGCAAAAATCTCGCGCGGCGTTGGATTTGGGGCCTGCTAAAAAAGCGTGGGCTCGCCCTCGCGGAGGATGCAGATGTTGTCGAGGACCTGGCGTTCGGCGCCGTGGCGGATCAGGCGCTCGGGGGGTTCGTGGACGGGTTCGTAACCGAGGCGGAAGCTGCCGAAGTGCATCGGGACGAGTTTCCTGGCGCGGAGTTGAATGAATGCCTCGATCGCCTCCTCGGGGTTCATGTGGACATCGCGCTTGGTGGGGGCGTCGTAGGCACCGATGGGGAGGAGGGCGATTTCGACCGGGAGCCGCTCGCCGATTTCGCGAAATCCTTCGAAGTAGGCACTGTCGCCGCAGTGGAAGACCGAGCGGCCATTGTATTCGATGTGGAATCCGCCGAAGCCGCGGTGGGTATCGTGGAGGACGCGCGCACCCCAGTGGCGGGCGGGGGTGAGGGTCACCTTGAGGCCGCCGATTTCGAACGACTGCCAGTGGCGGAGTTCCTGCACATGGTTGAAGCCGAGTCCGTGGACGAGGCCGCCGACATGCTCGGGGACAACGATCGCCTGATCGCTCGCCACGGCGCGCAGGGTTTTTTTGTCGAGGTGGTCGAAGTGGGCGTGGGTGACGAGGACGAGGTCGATGGCCGGAAGATCGTGGATTTCCATTCCCGGCTGGCGGATGCGTTTGATGACCTTGAGCCACTTGGCCCAATTCGGGTCGATGAGGATGCTGTGCTCGGGGGTTTGCACGAGGAACGACGCGTGGCCGATCCAGGTGAGGCAAAACTGGCCGGCGGCGAGTTCGGGGAAGCGGGGCTTGGCGCGGTGGCCTTCGCGCTTGGCGAAGAGGGAGGGGATGACGACCTCGGCGAGGAAGTTGCGCTTGTGCCAACCGGAACCGAGGCGCATGTCCACATGGTGGTCCGGCTTGCGCGAGCGGCGGGCGATTTTTTTCTCGATGAAATTCCGGACCATGCGTGAATGCGGAATATTCGATGATCGCGGAGCAAAAGCAAAGCCTGCGCGAGAGGGCGCGCGGTTTGCTGGCGGCGATGCCGCCGGTGCGGAGCCGCCTCGCCGGCGCGGCCATTCTCGGGCACCTCGCATTGTGGCTCGAGTGGCACAGGGCGCGGACTGTTTGCCTGTTTAGTCCTCTGGCCGACGAGCCAGACATCCTGAGCCCGTGGCCGGAGGGGAAAACGGTGTTGATGCCGCGTGTGGCGGAGAAGGATTTGAGGCTTCATCTGGTCGCGGGGCCCGGGGAATTGGCACCGGGGAAATTCGGCATCATGCAACCGCTGCCGAGCACGCCGTCCGCGCCGGAGAAGGCGGATTTCATTTTGGTGCCGGGGCTGGCTTTCGACGCCTCCGGCGGGAGGCTCGGGCGCGGCGGGGGATTTTACGACCGGCTTCTGTCGCGGTTCGAGGGGGTGCGTGTGGGGGTTTGTTTCAACGAGACGCTGTTCGAGGAAATTCCCCGCGAGGGGCACGATGCAGTAATGGACTTCGTGGCGACGCCGGACGGCGTCATTTCCTGCGGGACTTGAAGTAGGCGGTGAGGTTCGGGCGGGTGAGGGTTTCGGCAGGTTCCCCGGAAATGCCTGCTTGCTCAATCAGGTGGCGGAGCAGAACGAGGGTCGCGAAGGCATCGGAGGCTGCATCGTGCCAACGGAAGCCGGGGAGGGTGGTTTTTTCCGACAATCCGAGTGCGGCGATGGTGTCGCCGAGCGCGTGTGACGGGATATCTGGGTAAAGCGCACGGGCAAGGGCGAGGGTGTCGATCCATGGGCCGAAACCGTGGAGCGGGAACGCACGAAGGAAGCGTTTTTCGGTGGAGGCGCCGTGCGCGGCAATCCAACGGCCGGCGAGGGCCGCTTTCACCCGCGGCCAGAGGTCGAGCAGGGCCGGGGCGGCCCGAAGTTCTTCATCGCCGATGCCATGAACCCGCTGGGCGGCCCATGTGACAGGGCGGGACGGGCGGATGTGGGAATCGAGGACGATCTCGATCGAACCGTGGTTCCAATGCGCCACGGCGATTTGAACGGGTTCGTCCGTCATTCCCGGTGCGGAGCCGGCGCTTTCGAAGTCCAGCGCGGCAAGCGGGATTTCGCCGACGGTCAAGGCGCGAGGAGCGAAGCGGTCATTTCCCAATCCATGCAGGCATCGGTGATGGAAACGCCGTATTCGAGTTTGGAGGGGGAGGCCGGGAGGGGTTGGCTGCCGAAGCGCAGGTGGCTCTCGAGCATCGCGCCGACGAGCTTTTTGTTCCCCGCCGCGCGCTGGGCGAGGACGCTTTTCCAGACCTCGGGTTGGCGGAGCGGGTCCTTGCCGGAATTCGAGTGGCTGCAATCGACCATGATGCCGCCGGGGAGGCCGGCTTTTTCAAGCGCCACGCCCGCCTTGGCGACATCGGCGGGGCTGTAGTTCGGGCCGTTGCGGCCGCCGCGGAGGACGACATGGGTGTCCGGGTTGCCCGCGGTTTTGACAATGCTCGTCGCGCCGTCGGGGTCGATACCAAGAAAACTGTGGGGCGTGCGCGCGGATTTCATCGCGTCCACAGCCGTTTGGAAGCTGCCGTCGGTGGCGTTTTTGAATCCGACCGGCATCGAGAGCCCGCTCGCCATCTCGCGGTGGGTTTGGGACTCGGTGGTGCGGGCGCCGATGGCGGCCCAAGTGACGAGTTCGGCGGTGTATTGCGGAACGATCGGGTCGAGGAATTCGGTGGCCGTGGGGAGGCCCAGCGCGGTGATGTCGAGGAGGAGTTGGCGTGCGATGGAGATGCCCTTGCCGACATTGCAGGATTCGTCGAGATCGGGGTCGTTGATGAGACCTTTCCAACCAGTGGTCGTGCGGGGTTTTTCGAAATACACGCGCATCACGACGAGGTAGCGGTCGCGCACGGAGCGGGCGAGTTCAGCGAGGCGGCCGGCGTATTCGAGCGCGGAGACGGGATCGTGGATCGAGCAGGGGCCGGCGATGACCAGCATGCGGGGGTCGGCGCCGGCGAGAATCGCACGGGCTTCGGCGCGGGTGCGCGCCACGAGTTCCAGCTGGGCAGGGGTGGCCGGGAGTTCCGTTTTTGTGCGCGAGGGGCTGACGAGGCGCGTGAAGCCGACGACGCGGAGGTTTTCGACGGGGACTGCGTTTGCGGACGGGCCTGTGCTGGAATCGGTCATCAGAAAAGGAGCGGGACAATCGGAGATTCCCCGCCGCGATGCAAACCAATGTTCGGGCGGCGGGGCGTCAGTTTGGGGGGTTCGGGGGCGTGTCGCCCGCGGGCTGCTTCGTGTCCTTATACCAGAGGATGCCGTGCTTGCGGAGGTTGGCGACGAGAGAGCGGAGGTTGTCCGCCATTTCGCTGTTGGAGACGAGGGCGCCGAGGACGCCCTTGCCGGAACGGACCTGGTCCACGATCGCGCGCAGGCTGGCGAGGACTTTTTGGAGTTCGTCGGCCGCCTTTTTCGCGGAGTCCATCGTTTCCTTGCCGGTTTGCACAGCGACCGAGGCCTCCGCCACGGTGGCATCGATTTTTGATGAGGCGGTCTGGAGATTTTTGATGGTGGCGGAAATCGATTCGAGTTCGGCTTTCGAGAGCACGGTGGCGTCGAGCTTTTTGACGACCGAGTTGATGTTGCCGACGGTTTCGCGGAGATCGCCGATGAGGTCGCCCGCGCTGTCGGCCATGCCTGCGATGCCGCCGGATTCGGTGACTCCCTTTACGGTCGAATCCGGTTCGATGAAGCCGTTTTTTTCGCTGCCGTCCGCGAGGATGATCTGGATGTATTTATCGCCGAGGAGGCCGGAACTTCCGATGGAGAATTTGCTGCCGGCGGGGATTTGGACCTGCTGGAGGATGCGGACATCAACATACACACCGCGCATGTCGGAGAGGATCGTGGGGCCATCGGTCACGCGCCCGACTTTGGCGCCGGCGAGAAGAACCTCGCTGCCGCGCAGGAGGCCGCTGGCATTGGAGAATTCGACGCGGAGGTTGTAATAGCTGCTGAACCCTTCGCCGAGGCGGCCGAAGTAAACCACCATGAGCGCGACGGTCGCGAGGCCGACGAGCAGAAACAACCCCACCTTGATTTGTGTCGGACGGTCTTCGGTGCTCATCGGACGGGGATTAGTAAACGCTTTCGCCCGATCTTCCATCCACAAAATCCCGGACGACCGGGTCGGTGGCGGCGCGGAGGTCGGCGGTGGTGCCCTCGAAATAAATGCGGCCCTCATGGAGGAGGGCGACGCGGTCCGCGATGTGGTAGCAGCTCACCATGTCGTGGGTGACGACGATCGAGGTCACCTGGAGTTCCCGCTGCAGACGGCGGATGAGGTGGTTGATGCTGTCGGAAACGATCGGGTCGAGACCAGCGGTCGGTTCGTCGTAGAGGATGACATCCGGCGGGGAGATGATGGCACGGGCGAGGGCGACGCGCTTGCGCATGCCGCCGCTGAGGTTGACGGGAAGTTTTTTTTCATGGCCGCACATGTTCACCATGGCGAGGGACTCGGCGACCTTGCGGCGGATGTTTGCCGGGTTTTTTTCGCCGCGTTCACGCAGCGGGAAGGCGACATTGTCGAAGACATCCATGGAGTCGAACAGGGCACCGTCCTGGAAGAGCATGCCGATGCGGAGGCGCACGGGTTCGAGGTCGCGCTCCTTGAGGCGGGTGACCTCAAGCCCGTCGAAGACGATGCTGCCCGAGACCGGACGCATGAGGCCGATGAGGTGGCGGAGGAACACACTTTTCCCGCCGCCGCTTTTTCCCAGGAGGACAAGCGTCTCGCCACGGTTCACATCCAGGTCGAGGCCGCGAAGGATTTCCTGTCCCCCGATTTTTTGGATGAGTCCGCGGACTTGGATGAGAGGGGCGTTCATCGGTCGCCGGCGGGGAAGACGATGTTGAGGGCCATCGTGAGGAAGAAGTTCGCGATGAGAATGGCCAGGGAGCAATTCACCACCGTGGTGGTGGTGGCGCGGCCGACGCCCACAGCGCCGCCATTGGCCTGCAATCCCTCGCGGCAGCTGATGAAGACGACAACGAGCGCGAAGAAAAACCCCTTCACGAGTGCCATGATAATGTCGCTGGAGTCGGCAAATTTTTGGGTGTTCGCGAGGAAGTAAACGCCCGGGATGTTGAGCACCTGGACCCCGACATAATAGCTCGCGAGGATGCCGCAGCCGACGCACTCGACGACAAGGAACGGCATGGAAATGAACATCGCGAGCGCCCGCGGGACGACGAGATAGTCCACAGGATTGACGGCCAGGGCGCGCAGGGCGTCGATTTGTTGACTGACCTTCATGGTGCCGATTTCGGCGGTCATGGCCGCTCCGACGCGCCCGGCGACCATGATGCCGGTGAGGACGGGTCCGAGTTCGCGAAACATCGACAGGGCGACTACGGGCCCGACGGCGGTTTCCATGTTGAGGCTGGCGAATTGGAAGTAGGCCTGCGCGGTGAAGACCGCGCCGGTGAAGGCGCCGGTGACGATGACCACGGGCTGGGAGCGGAAGCCGATTTCGGCGATTTGGCGCAGCATCAATTTGAAGCGGATGCGGCCGGCGAGGGTGGAGGAAAAGGTTTCCCCGGCGAGGATGGCGAGCTGGCCGAGGTAGAGCAGGAAGCCGTTGCCGGCGTTTTGGATTGTCGAAAGGAGTGCCATTTCTTTGGCGGTGCGGCCCGTGCGGCAGGGAGTGGCGGCCGTCAGGAGATGCGCTGGGTTTTTTTGTTGGGATTCGCGCCGACGGGAATCTGGCCGACAAAACGCGCTTCGAGACCGAGTTTTTTGAAGATCGACTCGAGGGTGGCGATCGATGGGACATCGCCGTGGAACTCCATGTAAACGATGTCGTGGTTGGTATCCACTTTGTAGCGGAGGTTCGGCATGACATCCAACTCGAGGGCAAGGCCGAGCATTTTCTCGGGTTGGCGCAGGCCGGCCGCGTAGATTTCCAGTTCGACCATGGGGG
>JBMOIA010000067.1:0-7162 GCA_049317565.1 Terrimicrobiaceae bacterium
TTGGTTCCCGTGATGCCGACGCATTTGAGCGCGCGGTCCGGGTGCCCGTGGAATGCGGCGGCGATGTCTGCCATTGCGGCGCGGGCATTCGGAACCACGGTGACCGGGATGGGGGAATTGGCGTGTTGTTTTTCAGCGACTGCGGCCGCAGCGCCATTTTGCGCGGCCTGTGCGATGAAATCCGCTCCGTCGCTCTTCGCGCCGGGCATCGCGAAGAAGAGGGAGCCCGGTCCGGCGCGGCGCGAGTCGTAGCAGAGCGAGGAAATCTCCGGGTCGGCCAAGCCGGGTGCGATTTTAGCGGCTTGGAGAAGGACACGGAGTTGCATCGGATCAGTTCGCGCGGGCGGAGGCGGTGGCGATCGGAATCGCAGGCAGGGTGGGCACGAGGTCGAGTTGGCGTGCGGCCTTCTCGGCGATGCGGGAGAAAATCGGGGCGGCGACGAGGCCGCCGTAGTTCATTCCGGGGGCGGTTTGCGCATCGTCCACGATGACGAGGCAAACGAAGCGCGGATCCTCCGCCGGCATGTATCCCGCAAACGAGACGACATATTTGCCGGGGGTGTAGCCGCCGCTCGGGCTGACCTTTTGTGCGGTGCCGGTCTTGCCGGCGACGAGGAATCCGTTGACCTGCGCGTAGGTGGCGGTGCCGCCGGGCTGGGTCACGCCGACGAGCGATTCATTGACGAATGCCGCCGTGGCCGCTGGGACCACCTTGCGGATGACTTGCGGGTGCTTTTTGCGGATGGATTTCCCATCGGCCGAAACCACCGAATCCACGAGGGTCGGACGCATGAGTTTTCCGCCGTTCGCGATGACCGACATGCCCATGGCGATCTGCAGCGGGGTGACGGCCACCGAGTGTCCCATCGGCATGCGGGTGATGGTGAGTTTGTCCCAGCGCGCCGGCGGGTGGACGATGCCGGGGACCTCGCCCGGGAGTTCGATGCCAAGCTTCTGGCCGAATCCAAACGCGCGGACATAGCTGTGGAATTTATCGCCGCCCATGAGCATGGCGAGTTTCGCGCAGCCGATGTTCGAGGATTTGATCATGATGTCGCGGACCGTGAGGTAACCGTGGCCGTTGTGGTCCTTCAGGGTTCGGCCGCCGTAGGCGAAGCGGCCGTTTTCGCAAAAGATTGTCGAGGCGGCGTCCACCTTGCCTTCATTGAGCGCGCCGGCGATCGGGACGATTTTGAATGTCGAACCGGGTTCGACGATGTCGATGATGGCGCGGTTCTTCATCGCCTCCGGATGCGGTCCGCCGGGGTGGTTGGGGTCGAATGCCGGGCGGGAGGCCATCGCGAGGATGCCGCCGGTTTTCGGGTCCACCATGATCGCTGTGGCGCTCTGCGGCTTGAGGTCGCGGTAGGCGGCGTCGAGTTCCTCCTCCACGATGGATTGCAGAGCGAGGTCGATGGTGAGGCGGATGTTTCTGCCGTGTTCTGGTTCTTGCTCGAGGCCGCGGTAGGGGACGATTTCGCGGCCCATCCTGTCGCGTTCGATGAACCGGTGGCCGTCGGCGCCGCGCAATTCGGCATCAAGCGACTTCTCGACGCCCTGCATGCCCTTGCCTTCGTGGTCGAGGAACCCGAGGACATGGCCGAGCATGACCCCGTGCGGGTAGTAGCGGATCGCGTCGCGCTCGAAGTGGATGCCGCGCAATTTGCGCTCCTGCATATCGCGGTTCAGAGCCATGGCGGTCTCCTCCGGGACCTCGCGTTTGAGGACGATGTATTTTCTGCCGGTGGCGAATTTTTCGAGGAGTTCGCCCACCGGGATGCCGAGGTGCTTCGAGGAGATTTCGGCGAGGCCCTGCGGGTCTTTGATGTGTGAGGCGTCGGCGACGACGGTGCGGACGGGGAGGTTGGTGGCGAGGATTTCGCCATTTCGGTCGTGGATGAATCCGCGCGCGGCATGGATGACCTGACGCATGGAGTGCTTCTCGGCCGCCATGCGCGCGTAGTCCTCGTGCTTCGCGATATGCAAGTGGACCAGACGCCAAGAGAACAGCGTGAAGACAACCGCTATGGCCGCGCAGGCCAGGGTGATGCGTGCGCGTTCCGTTTTGATCATGGGGACGGTCTTTCCACGAATGCCGTGCGGAGAACGCCGTCCTCGGTGGCGGGTTCCGGTGGGGTGAGCCGGCCGATGCTGTCGGGCTTGATGCCGACGACCTTGATGAAGCCTTCATTCACGCGCGCACGGAGGTTCGCGGGCGATGTGAGGTGCGAAATGCGGGCGAGCAGGACTTCGTTTTCGGCACGAACCTCCCTGATCTGCTGTTCGGTGATGCGGATCGCCGCGCCGGTGGAGTGCTGGCGCATTTTGACATAGACATAGGCCAGCGCGATACCCGCCACTGCCACAACGATCAGGCCGGATTGGAAAAGTCGGCCGATGTGGATGGGGTTGGATTCCTGGGTTCCTGCGAGTGCCGGGTTCATAGGGAGTCCTCCTGGATTTTTTCCGCGACGCGCATCTTGGCGCTCCGAGCCCTTGGGTTGCGCGCGACCTCCCCGGGGCTCGGGGCGAGGGGGTGCGTGGTGAGAAGTTTGAATATCCGGTCAGGGTTCGGGCGCGGTTCGGGCCACTCCGGGCGGTCGAGCCACTCCTGGCTGTGTGTGCGCAGGAACACCTTCACGATGCGGTCCTCGAGCGAGTGGAATGTGATGACGGCCATGCGCGCACCCGGCGCCATGCGGGTGGGGATTGTTTGCAGGGCCTCGCGGAGCGCGCCGAGTTCGTCGTTCACATGGATCCGGAGCGCTTGGAAAACCTGCGTGGCTGGATGGCGCGGACCGCGGCGGGGCGAGACGGATTCAACGGCATCCCCAAGTTGGGTTGTGGTTTCGAACGGTTGCGAGGCGCGGAGTTTGCAGAGTTTTTTTGCAATGGCGCGGGCTCGGGGCTCCTCGCCGTATTCCGAAAAAATCCGTGCGAGTTCGGCTTCGGGAAGCATGTTCACCGCTTCGGCTGCGGTCATTCCGGCCGCCGGCCCCATACGCATGTCGAGGGGACCGCTGCGCAGTAGGGAAAACCCGCGCGTGGGATCGTCGAGTTGGTGCGAGGAGACGCCGATGTCGAGCAGGACGCCGTTGAGCTGGCGGGTTTCGCCCATTTCGTCGAGCACGCGGACCGCATCGCGGAAATTCGCCTGCACAAAACGCACTCGGTCACCATACCCGGAGAGCCGCTTCCTGCTTTGCTCGAGGGCTTCCGGATCCTGGTCGAGCGCGATGACCGATGCGCCGGCTTCCAGGAGAATCGAGGAGTGTCCGCCGCCGCCCGCGGTGCAATCGAGGAACAGCATCCCCGGGGCTGGACGGAGTGCGGCGAGGACCTGCTTGGTCATCACCGGCGTGTGCCATTGCGGTGCTGGATTACCGGAGTTTGACATCAGGAGTCCCAGGAAGTTGTCGGAATCGAGGTCCCTCATGCCGTGTCACAATCCGATTTCGACGGCCACGCGCTGGTAGGCGGCGGCGTTTTCCGCGGTGGCGGTCTCGTGGCGCTGCTTCGACCAGATCTCGAAGCGGCGTCCGGCCCCGACAAAAACGATTTCGCCCTGGAGATCCGCGCCCGAGACATGGTGGTCCGGGATGAGGACGCGCCCCTGCTTGTCGGTAGTGACGCGGTGGGCGTTGCTGAAGAACAAGCGGATCGCATGGCGTTTTTCCTGGGCGGACACCGCCGAATTCAAGATGCGCTGCTCCGTCGCGTGGAATTCCCCGGGCGGCATGACCATGAGGTAGCCCTCCTGCGGGTGGGGGATCACAAAAAACTCGCAACCACCGCCTTTCGCCCACGCAGAGGGCACCGGCGCGCGGTTCTTCGCATCGAGCGACCGCCCGTAAGTCCCGGAATAAACCGGTTCTGCTGTCGTTTCTTGGGGCATCTGGTTCAGGGTTGGCTAATCACAAATCACCACTACTCCCCACTTTTACCCACCAATCCATCGCGGTGCAATAGTTTTTTTCATAATTTCCTCGGGGGTTTCCGGGCTGGAAACTGGGCCCTTTGTCGGGGTGCCGGAGTGCAGGGTGGGGGTTTACGGGTGTTGATTTCCCGTGCCGCGGACGGTTAGCCTCCGGCCACATGGCGCTGCGTTTTTTCAACACGCTCACCCGCGCGGTGGAGGAGTTCTCGCCGCGGGAGGCCGGATCGGTGCGGCTCTACACCTGCGGCCCCACCGTTTACAATTTCGCGCATATCGGGAATTTCCGGGCCTACATTTTCGAGGACCTGCTGCAACGGCACCTCGAATTCCGCGGTCTGCGTGTCCTGCGCGTCATGAACCTCACGGATGTGGACGACAAAACGATCCGCGGCAGCCGGGCCGCGGGCGTGCCGTTGGCGGAGTTCACCGAACCGTTCAAGCGGGCGTTTTTCGAGGACCTCGATGCATTGCGCATCAAGCGGGCCGACCATTTTCCGGCGGCAACCGAGCCCCGGCACATTGCGCGCATGGTCGAGATGATCTCGGCGCTTTTGGAAAAAAAACATGCCTACCGCGCGGAGGACGGCTCGGTGTATTTCCGCGTGCGCTCGTTCCCGCGCTACGGCTGCCTCGCCCACTACAACCTCGACGAGTTGCGCGACGGTGTGCGTGTGAGCAACGACGAATACGACAAGGAAAACGCGGGCGACTTCGCGCTGTGGAAGGCGTGGAGCGAGCAGGACGGAGATGTCGGGTGGGACAGCCCGTGGGGGCGCGGGCGGCCCGGATGGCACATCGAGTGCAGCGCGATGGCGACCGGGTTGCTCGGCGACGAGATCGACATCCACTGCGGGGGCGAGGACAACATCTTCCCGCACCACGAGGCCGAGATCGCGCAGAGCGAGTGCGTGACAGGGCACACTTTCGTGCGGCTGTGGATGCATTGCCGGCACCTGCAGGTCGAGGGTTCGAAAATGGCAAAGAGCGCCGGAAATTTTTTCACACTGCGGGACCTTTTTGAAAAGGGCTGGACCGGGCGCGAGGTCCGCTACGCGCTGCTCTCGGTAAAATACCGTGAGCCGCTGAATTTCACTTTCGACGGGCTCGCCGCCGCGCGGAGCGCTCTGCAGCGCCTCGACGAATGGTCGGCGCGGCTTGCCGAGGCGGCCGGCGGGGCGGCTTCGGCCGAACCCTCCAACCAACTTGCCGCGTTCGGCGAGGCGCTCGACGACGACTTGAACATTTCCGCCGCACTGGCCGCGCTCTTTGAAACCGTGCGGGCCACGAACCGCCTGATGGATGCGGGTTCGCTCGCGCCCGCTGCCGCGCGCGGGCTGCTCGAGGAACTCGCGCGGATCAACACCGTGCTCGCTTTCGAGCCCGAAGCCGGCGCGGTGCCTGCGGCCGTGGACTCCCTTCTGAAGCGGCGCGCCGAGGCGCGGGCTGCGAAGGATTGGAAATTGAGCGATGTCCTGCGCGACGAAATCCTCGCCGCCGGATGGAGCGTCAAAGACACCAAGGACGGCCAGAAGGTCTCGCCCGGACCGCGCGCCGCCGCAACCGCCTGATCCCATGTTTTCCACCGACGAATTTTTCGACCTTACCCATTGCGAGCACCGCGCGCTGTTCGAGAACATCGCGAATGTCTGGGAGGTGCTTCCAAAAATCGCGCCCTACCTGAAATTCCGCCTCAAGGCGGGGATGCAGGGTCGGCTCGTCGGCAAGCCGTTCGTGAGCGGCGCGGTTTTCGTCGGCAAGAACACCGTCATCGAACAGGGGGCGATGGTGAAGGGGCCCGCGTGGATCGGCGAGGACTGCGAGATCCGCACCGGCTGCTACATCCGCGAGAATGTGATCATCGGCAACGGCGTGGTCGCCGGGAATTCCTGCGAGTTCAAAAACTGCCTCGTCTTCGACCGCGCGCAGGTGCCGCACTTCAATTATGTGGGCGACTCGATCCTCGGTTTCCAGGCGCACCTTGGCGCTGGAGCGATTCTCTCGAATGTGCGGCTCGATAAGAACCCGGTCACCGTCCACGCCCGCGGGGAGCGGATTCCGACGGGGTTGAAAAAATTCGGCGCGATCGTGGGCGACAATGCCGAGATCGGTTGCAATGCGGTCCTGAGCCCGGGCTCGCTGGTCGGGCGAGGTAGCGTGATTTATCCCGGCAGTATGTGGCGCGGTTATCTCCCGCCCGGGCACATCGCGAAGCTCGAGCAGAAGTTCAGCGTGGTCGAGCGGCGCGGCGCGTGACGCGGCTCAGGCCGGCGACATCGAATAGTCGAAGAGTTCCCCCTCTTTGAAAAAGCGCGCGAGTTCCGCCTGTGCGGATTCCGGGCTGTCCGAGGCGTGCGCGATGTTTTTCATCATCGTGGTGCCGAAGTCGCCGCGGATGGTTCCCGGCGCGGCTTTCGTGGAATCGGTGGGGCCGAGGAGCGAGCGCACGCGGGCGATGGCATCGGGCCCCGAGAGAGCGACTGCGATGAGCGGCGTGGACGACATGAACTGTTCCACCTCCGGGAAGAATGGTTTCGAGGCGATGTGGGCATAGTGCTCGCGCAGGAGGCCCGCATCGGCCCGGAACATTTTGCATCCCCGGATTTGGAGTCCTTCGTCCTCGAAGCGTTTGAGCACTTCTCCGGACTTGCGCCCGGTGATGCAATCCGGCTTCAGGAGAATCAGCGTGGTTTCCATAAGGCGCGCCAATCTACCGGCGCGCTTTTCCAAGGGAAGCAGATTCCGGGTCGATCAGGTCGATCGGGGCGGCTGGGGGCGCGCTGTGTTTGAACGCGACCACCGAGAGTGGCGGCAGGTTGACGAGGATCGAGTGGGGCTTGCCCTGCCAGCTCCAATCCTGGTGCGCCTGCATGCCGCCGTAGTTCCCGACATTGCTGCCGCCGTAGGTTTCGGCGTCGGTGTTGAGGACTTCCTCGTAGAAGCCGGGCAGCGGAACGCCAACGCGGTAGTCGCCGCGCACGACGGGGGTGGCGTTGACGATGAAAACGATCGTCGAGCCGTTGCGCGATTTGCGCATGAACGACCACACGGTGTTGTCGGCATCGTTGAAATCGATCCATTCGTAGCCATCGTTGGAATCGTCGAGTTCGTAGAACGACGGTTCGTTCCGATAGAGCCAATTCAGGTGCTGGACGAGGCGGCGGAGGCCGTCGTGCATCGGGAGGTTCGTGAGGTGCCAATCGAGGCTGAAGCCGTGCTTCCACTCGG
>JBMOIA010000068.1:0-7012 GCA_049317565.1 Terrimicrobiaceae bacterium
TCGAACAATGACGCGATGAAGCCGGGTGTGCAGTAGCCGCATTGCGAGCCGAAGTTCGCAGCCATGGCCTCCTGCACCGGATGGTGGGCGCCGCCGAGCGCGCGGATCCCCTCGACCGTCCAGATTTCCTTGTCCGCCAGCGTGGGCAGCAGCGCGATGCAGGAATTCACGCTGCGGAAACAGCGTTTGCCCTCCGGCGTGCGATCCACCACCACCACCGTGCACGCCCCGCAATCCCCCTCCGCGCACCCCTCCTTCGCGCCCGTCAAGTGACGCGAGCGGAGCCAATCGAGAAGCGTGGTGTTCGGCGAGGCGTCGGCGATTTCTTCCCGCGCGCCGTTCAGGACAATGGCGAAGCCGGACTCCGTTTGAATGTGAGGCTGGTGGGGCAAACTGGTCGAATCATGTGAAGCGAGTAATCGAGGTTCAAGGGAAATTCCGGGCGCCAGCGCGGGTTGGGCACTCTTCTTGACGCAGCCTCCGGCGCTCACTTAGCTTCGTCGGGAGATGTCGTTCCGATTTTTTCTGGTTTCCCTCGCGGTGCTTCTCGTGGCCCCGGTTTCAGCCTTCCCTCAATCCGAAACTGAGCAGGAACCTGTTTCGCAGCGTCGGCAGGTGAATCCCGAGATAACCCCGGCTGAGCAGGCTGCATTCGAACAGGCTTTGACCGTTGATTCGTCCAGTTCGCCGTCGCGGGCCATTTCCACCTACCGCCGTTTCATCCGTGACAACCCGGCTTCGCCACTCGCGATGAAGGCGCAGTTCCGCATTGCGGAGCTTTATGAATATATGGGCGACGCGAACAAGGCGTTCACCAACTATCAGACGCTTCTCACTCAATACCCCGACACCCCGGATTTTGAAAAAGCGGTCGTGCGCCAAGTCGCCATCGCGAACGAATATCTCGGCGGACGCAAATTGAAGTTCCTCGGCATGGCGATCGTTCCCGCCACCGACCGCGCCGAGGAGATGTTTTCCTCGATCATTCAAAACGCGCCCTACAGCAAGAATGCGCCGGTGGCGCAATTCAACCTCGGCATCACCTACGAGCGGCAGGGACGCGTGAAGGAAGCCGCCGCCGCCTACCAAGCGGTGCTCGACAACTACCCGAACAGCTCCGTGGCCGATGACGCGCTCTACCAGATCGGATATATCTACAAGCGGCTCGGCGACTCCGGTCGTTCCGAAGACCTTTCGGCGGTCATCACCTCGAAAAACACCTTCGAGGATTTCCTGCTGCAATACCCCGCGAATGAAAAAAGCCCGCAAGCGCGCGACAATATCGGCGTGCTGCAATCCAAAGAAACCGCCGACCTCATGGAGATCGCCCAGTATTACGATCGCTTCAAAAACTACCGCGCCGCCGCGATCTATTACAATGATGTGATCCGCCGGGCACCCGATACAGCCGATGCCCGTGCGGCTTCCGACCGCCTGCAGATTTTGCGCAGCGAGCTTGGCGAGGATGCCCTGCGCACCGGTCCCGAGCGTGCGGAAACGGGCGAGAAGGCGCTTCAGCGGCGTCGTTTGCAGGCGCAGGTGGAAACTTCCGCCCTGGCCGACTTCAACGGCCCTCCGCGCCGCGACATCGTTCGCGAGGAGTTGCCTGTTGCATCGAAGCCGCGACTGCGCACCGGCACCCGTGATGTGGCGCCCATGCCGGCTGTCGAGCCCTCGCTGCCCACCCCATGAGAAAACTTACCGCGCTCGCAGTTGCCGCGCTCCTGCTCGCCGGCTGCGGCTACCACCTCGGTGAAATTCGTCCCACGCCGATGAGGTCGGTCCGCTCGCTTGCGGTCCCCACATTCAAAAACAACACCTACATTCCCCGGCTCGAGGTTTTGTTTGCGGATACGCTGGTCAAAAGACTCCAGCAGGACGGAACCTATGAGATCGTCAACACCGATCAGGCCGATGCGATTGTAAACTGCACGATCACGGGAGCCGACCGCAGGCCCTTGCGTGCGGTGCAGAACAATGTGCTCGCGACGGCCGAATTCGGAATGACCGTCACCGTGCGCTACGAGGTGGTGGATCAAGGCACCGGTGCCGTGCTCATGAGTGGCACCAGCACCGGAAAGGCCCAATTCTTCAGCGGCAACGATCTTGTCACCATTCAGCGGCAGGCCATGTCCGATGCCGCGGCGAACCTCGCCGACAACCTCTCCACGGTGCTGACGGAGGGTTGGTGAGCCCTTCTCGACGGCCGTGCTGAGTGTCGTCCCAACGCCCATCGGCAATCGGCAGGATATCACTCTGCGGGCCATCGAGTGTTTGAAGTCCGCCGATTTGGTGGCCGCCGAGGACACGCGGCACAGCGGGATGCTTCTCCACCATCTCGGCATCAAGAAACCGTTCGTGAGTCTGCATGGCCACAATGAGTCGTCGCGCTGCGGGGAATTGGCCGAGCGGATCGCGGGCGGCGCGCATGTGGCGCTGGTCACCGATGCGGGAACACCGGGGATTTCCGATCCGGGCCGGCGTTTGGTTGAAGAGTGTGTTTCGCGGGGACTGCCGGTGACGGTGCTACCGGGTGCTTGTGCCGCGACGACGGCGCTGGTTGGTTCGGGATTTCCCTGCGACCGGTTTTTTTTCGGTGGTTTCCTTCCGGTCAAAAGTGGACGGCGTGCGAGAGAACTTTCTGAAGCCGCCGCGCGCGGCGAGACCTCGGTTTTTTACGAATCGCCGCACCGTTTGGAAAAAACCTTGGCGGCGCTTGCGGAAATCGCGCCGCAACGCCGGGTGTGTGTCGCGCGGGAACTCACCAAAACTTTCGAGGAATACCGGCGCGGCACAGCGTCGGAGCTCCTCACCCATTTTCAATCCCATCCGCCCAAGGGCGAAATCACACTCTTGATCGCGGGCTCCGAAACGGAGGACGCCTCCGAGTGATGCCGCCGCTCCTGCCGCATCAGAGAATTGCGCGATGGGCGATTGCCACCGGGTTTTTGGTGTCCGCCGTTTTCCTTTATTTCAAGCCCGACGGGGCGGGGTTGCCATGTGTGTTCCGTGCGGCGACCGGGATTCCTTGTGCGTTCTGCGGCGGGACGCGTTCCGCCTGCGCGATGCTTCAGGGCGATTTCGCCCGCGCGTTCGAACTTAATGCCTTCGCCGCTGCGGTGGTTTTGCTCGGCGCTTTGGTGGCGTGCGTTTGTTTTTTGGAAGCCTTGCGCGGCCGGGCGTTTCGGGATTGGTCTGCGGCTGCGGTGCGGTGGAAGAAATTTTTCCCGCTGGCGGGGGCGGCCGTTCTGCTTTGGTGGATTCCGCACCTCTGGCTTGCCCTGCGCGGGGAGGGGAACGGGTTGGCGGACCGTTCGCATCCGGTCGCCACGCGGGTGGCGGGTTGGCTGGGCTTCGGACCCTGATCAGTCGCGGCCGAGGCGCTTGGCGGGCTTGTCCGAAAACAGCGCGTGCGCCTCGCGCAGGATGCCGGGGATGCGGTCGCGGAACGGGCTGCCTTGGAGGGCCTGCGACATATCGGAATCCTCGAATTCGGCCGCATTTTTCCCGGGGAACCAGTGTTCCGCCTGCCCGAGCAGATTGTAGCGCATGCGGGCGAACGCGAGCATATCGAGCCCCTTCGCGAAATTCCAAAGGCGCAGGATTTCCCAAACATTCACTTCGCCGGGGCACTTGTCCCACTCAGGGATGCCTGTTTGCCAATCGCGCATCCATTCGGCACCGAGCGCTTCGTCCATCGCCTTTTCAAGTCGCATGGAAATGTCGGCAACGAGGTGCTGGGATTTTCCGAGGAACGCGAGCGAGGCGGTGTGGGCGTCGAAGTCCGACGGCCGTGCGGCGCCGACCGAAAGCGTGTGAACTTCGGGGTGCCCGAGGCAGAAGAGGTTGTTGAATGCCATCGGGTGGAGCGGGGCGCAGAGGCGCATCAGTTTTTCCGGCGGCTCGTAGAGTTTTCCGCCCTTGTCGTTCGGGCTGATGATGAACACGCCCATGTCGCGGGCTCGCGCCTCCTCGATGGCCGGCCAGTTCCGCCGATTCACCCAATACCAATGGAGGTTCACATAATCGAAATGCCCGCTGCGGATGGCACCGAGGATCGTGTCGAGCGGGCCGTGCGTGGAAAACCCGATCCACCGCGCGCGGCCGGACCGTTGGAATTCTTTCGCCTTCCAGAGCGAACCGCCGGGCTGCAGCGAGTTTTTGAGGATCTCGGCGGTGTTGATTCCATGCAGCGAGAGAAGGTCCACATGTTGCAGCTGTAGATTCGCCATCGAGCGGTTGAACAAGTCGGAGAATTCCGTTCCCGAGACCGAGGCGGAGACCTTTGTTTGGACGATCAGGGATTCGCGGGGCAGTGCGGGCAGGATGCGGCCGAGTTGGAGTTCGCTCGTGCCGTAGCCCCGTGCCGTCTCGATGTGGTTGATGCCGAGTTCGAGCGCGCGGAGGATCGTTTCCTCGAGGTTGCGCTGGTTGGCTTCGGTGATTTTCGCGGGGTCGATATCCTCCCAGGACTCCTGGTAGCGCATGCCGCCGCAGCTCAGCACCGGCATCGCCAGTTCGGTCCGTCCGAATCGCCTTTGGGGAATCATGGGTTTTTCAAAACGAGGAGGGCGGCAATTTCGATGTCCGCCGTCTGGGGAAACATGTCCACCGGTTGCACCCGGTCGAGCGAGAAAAAATCGGCGAGGCGGCGTGCATCGCGGGCGAATGTCGCGGGATCGCAGGAGACATACACCAGCCGTGCGGGCAGGTGCTCCAGGACCGCGGCGAGGGCTTGCGGCGAAAGGCCGGCAGCGGGCGGGTCCACCAAGAGGGTGGTTGTTGCGGCATCGGCGCGAGCGAGTGTGGTGGGGAGGAGCGACTCGACGGATCCCTCGAGGTAGGTGTCGTTCCCTGCGGCCAGGGCGCGTGCGGCATGGACGGCGCCGCTGCCCGATTCGATGCCCACAGCCTTTTCAAAATGGCTGCGCAGCTTCCGCGTGAAAAACCCCGAGCCGCAATAGCCATCGATGAGGAGCCCGCCGACCCCCGCCATGCTGCAGACCGCATCGGCCAGCAATTCTGCGGCGCCGGGATTGACCTGAGAGAATCCCTGCGGCGCATCCGGTTCACGCAGTGTCACGCGGTTCCCCGGGCGGATGCGGCGCGAACGCAGCGCAGGGATTTGGGCATTCACGGAGTCGGATGCGAGCGGGCAACCCTCAACGGCTACAATGTCGTGCGAGCCGCGGCGGAAAAACCCGATTCCTTCGTGCGAGGCGTGGAGGGAGATGCGGTTGCGGTAGCCGTATTGAAGTGGCGAGGCGATGGCCGGTTCCACCGGTGCATCGGCGAATCCCCCGAGGCGCTTTAAGAGATCGCGGACCTGCGCTGTTTTGAATTCGAGTTGGAGTTCGTAGTCTGCGTGTTGGTAGGCGCAGCCGCCACAGGTCCCGAAGACCGGGCAGCGCGGCCTCACGCGGCGGGGCGAGGCTTCGGCGAGCGACACCAATTCGGCCTCGGCGTGGTTTTTTTTCGAACGGACGATCCGGACTCTGGCGCGCTCTCCAGGGAGCGTTCCATGGACGAAGCAAACGCGGCCATCGGGCAGTCTGCCCACTCCGGCGCCGCCGTATCCGGAGCTTTCGATCGCGATTGTTGCTTCCAAGGCGCCGACGATAGTTGCGGCAACGGCGCGTGCAATCGCGAAGCCGATCGGCTATGAATGCCGTATGGCGGCTATCGGCGTGACCGGCGGCATAGGCTCGGGCAAGACAACCTTTTGCGGACTGCTTGCCCCGCTCCTTGGCGCTCGGGTGTTCGATGCCGATGCGGCCGCCAAGGATTTGCTTGCGAACGATGCGGAGGTGCGGAGGTT
This sequence comes from Terrimicrobiaceae bacterium, assembly GCA_049317565.1. Taxonomy (GTDB): domain Bacteria; phylum Verrucomicrobiota; class Verrucomicrobiia; order Chthoniobacterales; family Terrimicrobiaceae; genus UBA967. The sequence goes on from JBMOIA010000068.1 coordinate 5,819, forward strand.
GGTCGTGGAGGCGCTGGGCCCTGCGGCGTATTCGGCCGATGGCAAACCCGACCGCGCATGGATTCGTTCGGTGGTTTATTCGGATGCGAACGCCAAGAACCGTTTGGAAACGGTGCTGCACCCGCGGGTTCGGGCGCGGTGGGTGGAAATGGCCGGGGCGTTGCGGGGCGGCGGATCGGCGCTTCTCGTCGATATCCCGCTGCTTTTCGAAACCGGCGCGGAGGTCCATTTCGACAAGACGCTCGTTGTGGGCTGCTCGCCGGAGGTCCAAATCGCCCGCGTGTGCGCGAGGGGACTCGAAGCAGCCGAGGCGCGGAGGATCATGGATTCGCAAATGCCACTTCCCGAAAAAATCCTGCGCGCCGACATCGTGGTTTGGAATGACGGCTCGCTCGAAATGCTGCGCGAGCAGGCTGGGCTTGCCGCAGAGCGGTTGCGCTGAGGGCGTTTATTTCCCGATACAGAACCGCCCGAAGATTTCGCCGAGGATTTCCTCGGTGTCGACCGATCCGACGATGCGCCCCAGCGCCTCGAGTGCGGCGCGGAGTTCCACGGCTGCGAGTTCGGGCGGGCTGTTTTCGCGGACCAAATCCCCCGCTGCGCGGAGGGCCTGGCGGGCCGATTCTAGCAGCGCCTTGTGGCGGGCATTGATCGCGGCGAGGGGTTGGCCGGCGGCGTGCTGGCGGTGCCCGGCGGCTTCCGCCATTTTGTCCAAGAGCGCATCGAGTCCTTCGCCGGTGAGGCAGGAAACTCGCACCGCGCCTTGCGGGGTTTTGCCAGCGGGGGCGAGGTCGGATTTGTTGAGGACGAGGATTCCGTTTTCCATCGGAGCCGCGGGGATTTCACCAGCCGAGGCGTCCACGACATGCAGGACGATGTCGCTTTGCCCGATGGCGCGGCCGGTGCGGGCGACGCCCTCACGCTCCACCGGGTCGTCTGTTTCGCGAAGGCCGGCTGTGTCGGTGAGCTTGAAAAGGATTCCGCGCAGGCAGGCGGATTCCTCGATCGTGTCGCGGGTCGTGCCCGGGGTTTCGCTGACGATGGCTCGGTCAAGGCCGAGCAGTCGGTTGAGGAGGCTGGATTTTCCGGCGTTGGGTTTTCCCACGATGGCGGCGCGGACGCCCTCGCGCAGGATGCGCCCTTCTTCGGCGGTCGAGAGGAGGGCTTCGGTGCGCTTTTCGAGGGCGGAGATTT
>JBMOIA010000069.1:0-6987 GCA_049317565.1 Terrimicrobiaceae bacterium
TGAAGACATCCTTGCCGAACTTGTAGCCGGCGGCCTTCACGGCCTTGGCGATGGAATCGAGCGCGTCCTCGGCGCTGGAGAGCGCGGGGGCGAAGCCGCCTTCGTCACCGATGGCGGTGGAGAGCTTGCGGCCTTTGAGTTCGGATTTCAGCGCGTGGAAAATCTCGGTGCCGGCGCGCAGGGCTTCGGAGAAGCTCGGGAAATTTTTTGGCACGATCATGAACTCCTGGAAATCGATCGGCGCGTCGCTGTGGGCGCCGCCGTTGAGGATGTTCATCATCGGGACGGGGAGGACTTTGGCGTTCGGCCCGCCGAGGTATTTGTAGAGCGGCTGGCCGACCTGCGCGGCGGCGGCTTTCGCGGTGGCGAGAGAGACGGCGAGGATGGCGTTCGCGCCGACTTTCTTTTTGGTCGGAGTGCCGTCGGCGGCGAGCATCGCCTTGTCGACGGAGACTTGGTCGGCGGCGTCGAGGCCGATGATGGCGGGAGCAAGGATTTTGGAAACATTCGCGACCGCTTTGGTCACGCCCTTGCCGAGGTAGGTGGTCTTGATGCCATCACGGAGTTCGACGGCCTCGTGTTCGCCGGTGCTGGCTCCGCTGGGAACGGCCGCACGGCCGATCGCGCCGCCGGCGAGTTCGACATCGGCTTCGACGGTGGGATTGCCGCGCGAATCGATGATTTGGCGTGCGCGGATGGAAAGAATGGTGGTGTCGGACATGGTATTTTTTTTGGAGCGCTTGAAAAAACAAGTCGCCGCGGGGCTGGCAAGCAGAAAGGCGGGGGATTTTAGCCCGGACGGCTCAGTTCGCGCCGATGAGGAGTTCCAGAAAGCGGTGGCCGGAGTCGCTGAGGCGCGGGGAACCGGCGGGGCCGGCGAGGATGCCGCGCGTGGCGTGGTGGTAGGCAACAGGGGTCTTGTCCACCCACTCCAATTCCGGAACAGCCGGGCGGTCGGTGGCGGGGACTGCCAAGACGGGCGCGCCGGTGTCCGTGAAACCCACTGTCCATGCGGCGGCGCGGGCGGGTTGGTCTTTTCCAAGGAGCCACGGATTGTTGCGCAGGAGGACGAAGCCGCGGGAGGCGGGGACGGTGATTTTATAGAATGGCGGGAGCGAGCGGATGTGGTCGGTGAGGCGGAAGCCAGGGTCTTTCGCGCAGGCGAGGAGGATGGAGGCGGGCTCGATGCCGGCGAGGTTGAGGCCGTTGAACTCGCCGTGTTTGTTGGGTTCCGTGAAATGTTTTGCGTGCCAGGAGGCGAAGTCGCCGCCGAGGCGCATGGCGATTTCAAAGTGCAGGTGGGCGCGCTCGCGGTTGAGGCCGTGTCCGGTGTAGCCCATTCGGCCGATGGTTTCGCCTTGTGCGACAGTTTGTCCCGGCGTCACGGAGATGGACGAGAGGTGGGCGTAGAGCGTGTAAATTTTTCCTCCCTCGATGTCGTGCTCGATGACGATGTAGCGGCCGTAATTCGAGGCGCCGGGCGTGTCGCTGCAATGGACGACGGTGCCGGCGGCGGAGGCGCGGATGTCGTCGAGGGGATTGCCGGCGGCATCGCGCCGGACGGGGGCGATGTCGATCCCCTCGTGGAGGGAGGTATAGATAATGGAGTCGCCGCGGCGTTGAGGTCCGCGCACGAAACCGAACGACCCGCCTTCCCAAGGCTGCGACTTCACGCCTTCGAAGTCGCGGTCCACATACATATAAAAATCCTGGGGACGGCCTTCGAGGAGGGCGCGGTTTTCAGTGGGCCAGTCGAAGAGGGCGGCGCGGAGCGCGGGGGTTCCGGCGAGGAGGGCGAGGAGTAGCAGGAAGCGCCGCGGGTTCATTCGGCGGCGGGTTTTTCCTTTTTGCGCGGTTTTTTGCCGAACTCGGACTCGGCGCCAATGACGGGGAGGCGTTGCTGGAGGGCGAGGATTTCCTCGGGCGCGATGCCGCCGGGGACCATGAGGATGCCGTCGTTGACGGGCTTATCCACAAGGAGGGCGGCGGCGACGCGGCCGTTGACGAGGACGACGGCGATACGGCCGCGGTCCTCGGTGGAGAATTGGTGGAGTTTGTTCGTGCCGTGGGCGTCGAGGAGGAAGTAGGCGCCGGAGAGGCCATCGTTGCCCGGGAACGGGAAGAACGCCTTGAAGTCCTGCTCGTTCACGACCGGGACCTTGCGCATGAAGATTTTTTTCGGGGGATTGGTGAGTTGGATTTCGGAGGAGAACGAGTCGCCGTCGGTGGGGTTGCCCTCGCCGTGGAGGCGGATGGCGGGGAGGGCGGGTTTTTTCGAACCGGCTTCGGCAAGCGGGGCGGCGGCGGAAACGATGGCGAGGATCAAAGCTGGGAGCCGCATGGGAGCGGGATGGTGGGGCGGGGCGATAGGAATTGCAACCGCGCACTTGATGCGATACGCGGAGGGGATGAAACGCTTCGCAGTGGTTCTGGCAATGGCTGTGTCGCCGGTTTTCGCGCAGCAGGACGCGGCGCAACCGTTCGCGGTGGTGATGCCCGACGAATCCACGCCGTTCTTCACCTCGGCGCGGCAGCAGGCATTCGAAGGGCGTGAAACGGAAACAATCGAGTCGCCCGCGCAGCAGTATCCTATGGTGCGTCGCGGTCCGGACGGGTTTTTCACGCAGGTGGGGGATTTTTTCAAAGGCATCCTGCCGCCGATGCGCGGAGGTGGCGCGGCCATGCCACCGCCCGAGGAGGCGACCCTGACAGTGCAGCCGGAATCGCCGAAACTCGGCGAGACGCGCGAGCTGAATGTGGTCTATTCGGTGCGTAACAACTCGAAGCGGATGACGCGGCTGGAATTTCCAACCGACCAGCGGATCGAGATTTTGACGAAGAACCCGTCCGGAGCCGTGGTGGACCGGTGGTCCGATGACCGGGCGTTCCGCCCGCGAGAGGGGGTCGTGGTGCTCAATCCGAACGAGAGGATCGAATTCATCGAAAAGGTCAGCACACGCGACATGCGCGCCGGCGAAACTTACACGATCGAGGCGAAACTGGCGACGCAGCCGGAGTTCCCGGTGTCGCAAACCGTGGTGCCGCGCTGAGGGTGCGGAAACGGTGATGGCACTCCCCCGGGTGGCTCTCTGTCTTGCAGCGGCGGGTTTTTTGGCTGCGGGCGGAAGCGCTTTTTCGCAGCAGCAGGAGCGCACATTGCTGGAACGGATCGACCGGCCGGACATGACGCTGGGAAGCCCGATGCAGGGCAAGGCGTTCGGCGGAGCCGGGGCGGCCTCGGTGAAGGAGTCGGCGATCGTGCGGGAATTTCCAGGAGCCGGGCGGGAGGCGAATGTGGGGGAGTTTGCTGGAACGCGGTCGTTTTTCGGGATCAAGAATCCCTGGTTCGGGAACAAGGTTTTCGCGGCGCGGGAGTCGCCTTTGGTAAAGGGCTCGGGGTTTTCCAGCGAAGGCAAAAGTTTTCCCGTGCGCGAGGCGTCGGCAGGGGAATTTGCGTCGTCGGGCAAGCAGGCGCAGCTCGGAAATTCGGTGCAGCCGGTGCGGCCGTTTGCGGTGCGGGGTGAGGCGCAGGGGGCGCTGGATGGGATTTCCGACAAAATCAAAAAGGATATGACGATTGACGAGGTGCGGGAGTTGTTGAACAAACCGCGCTGAATTGGCCCCTTCTCCGATGACCGACTTCGAATTCCTCACGCGCGGTTGCGCGAAAATCCTGAGCCCCGCCGAACTCGAGGCGAAGCTCAAGCTCGGCCGCCCGCTGCGCGTGAAGCTCGGCGTGGACCCCACGGCCCCTGACATCCACCTCGGGCACAGTATTGCCTTGTCGAAGCTGCGGGATTTCCAGGACCGCGGGCACGAGGCGATTTTGATCATCGGGGATTTCACGGCGATGATCGGCGACCCCAGCGGGCGCTCGGCCACGCGGCCGCAACTGAGCCACGACCAGGTGATGGCGAACGCGAAGAGTTTCCAGGAGCAGGCGTTCAAGATCCTCGACAGGCAGCGGGCGCAAATTGTTTTCAACGGCGAGTGGTTCGAGGGGATGAGCTTCGAGGAGGTCATCAAGCTCAACAGCCGCGTGACGCTGCAGCAGATGCTCGTCCGCGAGGATTTCCGCGACAGGCTCGACAAGGGGCTGCCGATCCGCGCGCACGAGATCCAATACCCGATCATGCAGGGGTGGGACTCGGTGATGGTTCGAGCCGATGTGGAATTGGGCGGCACGGACCAGCTTTTCAACATCATGGTCGGGCGCGATCTCCAAAAAGAGGAGGGCATGGAGCAGCAGGTGGCGATGGTGATGCCCATCCTCGAGGGGCTCGACGGCCGGCAGAAGATGAGCAAAAGCCTCGGCAACTATGTCGCGCTGACGGACCCGCCCGGGGAGATATTCGGGAAGCTGATGAGCATCAGCGACGAGCTGATGGCGCGGTATTACGAGGTGCTTTTGCGCGAGGAATTGCCGGCGGGGATGCATCCGATGGAGGCGAAGAAAGCTCTCGCGCGTCGGATCGCCGCACGGTTCCACGGCGAGGATGCGGCGGCAGCGGCGCTGGCGGATTTCAACACGCGCTTCAGCTCGCGCGATCTCGAGCAGGCGGAATTACCGGTCTTCAAGCCCGGCGGGTCGCGGGAGATTTTGTCGGTCGTGGTTGAGGCGTTCGCGGCGTGCTTCCAATCGGCGCGGTCGCGTTCGGATGCGCGCCGACTCGTCGAGGGTGGCAGCGTGCAATGGCGCGGCGAAAAGGTCGGCGACCCGAAGTTCGTCCTCCCTGCCGGCGGCGGGGTGCTCAAGCTCGACAAAACCCGGGCGGTCCGCGTGGAGGATTGAACGAATATGAGGCCGGTCTTCTACGAGAGGAAACTGAGGCCCTACAACAAATTCAACGGGCGCTTTCTCTGGAGGCTGCTGCTGTTGGTTCTCGCGGTGGTCGTCGGAAACGCAATTTGGAAATTCGGCGAGAAGCAGGTGGCGCGCTACCAATCCGTCAAACAAACCGCGGCGGCCGAGGCCTTGCTTGCGAAGGGTGAAAAGACCGAAGCGACCCTGCGGTTGAGGGCGGCGCTGGGCCATGATGCGCGGAACATCCAGGCCAACCGGCTCACGGCACGTTTAATGGATGAACAGGGGGACCCGCGCGCAGTGGAGTATTACCGGTTTGTGGTCCTCGATGACGGCGTTCTTCCGGGGGAGTTGGCTGACATCAATTTTTCTGACGGTTCCGCTTCGGACTTTTTCGGAGGTGGTGGCGATGTGGTGCTGAGTGGCGACCGGTTCCATGGAACCGGCGATGGACTGGAAATTGCGCCGCATGCGACCGAAGGCGATGCGGAAGCGCTGGCGCGTGCCGGGGTGAAATATGGGAACCTGCGAGTCGCCCGCGAGATGGCGATCACGGTCGGCCAAAAATGGAACCGCCCCGAGTTTCCTTTTTTGATCAACGCCGCGATTTACGAGCGCAACGGTGATGCGTTGGCTGCGGAGGAGGAGTTCAGATCGGCTGTTGCGCAAAGGGAGACGCCGGAGACGCTGAACGCCCTTGCGGAGTTCCTGCTGGCGCGCAAGGACAACATTTCCGCCCGCACAACCGAGGCTGCGACTGTTTTGGCCAGAGTGGCTGCTGTGGATCAGGGGGAACAGGGGCGCAAGGCCTTGCGAAAAATCCTGACCCTGGATCTGGCGGATCCGGATCGGGTGCCGGGATTGATCGAGAAATACCGAGCCCTCGCCACCGGTGATCAGGAGGCCCTGTTGTTCGCGGACGACACCGAGCTGAAGTTTTTTCCTGGAAACAAGGCGCGCGTTGTCGAGGGGGTGGCCACACGGAGTGCCCGGTTGCCTGTGGCGGCACGGGTGGCCGCTGGACGGTGGCTTTTGACACGAAACGAACCGGCGCGAACTGCGGGGTTGCTTCCCTTGAAGGATGCCATTTCCGATGCGGCGGCTTTCGAGGTGGCCGTCGAGGCGCTGTTTGCACTCAAGCAGTGGAATGCCGCGGAGACCGCGCTACGCTCGCCGGCAAATCCGCTTCCGCCGCACCAGACAGGCGCGCTGCTGGCGGCGGCCGCTTCGATGCAGGGCAAGCCGGATGCCGCGGAGCAGTGGGATGAAGTGCTCCAAAAATATTCCGGCAACCCCGAGCTCGTGATTCATATCCTAGAGAAGGCGGCGGCCAACGGGCAGTGGGAGATTGTTTACGGAAAGCTCCCGTCGGTTTTAGGCGACCCCGCTTGGTCTCTAAAAGCCTACCGCAAGCTACTCGCCACAGCGCGGGCGCAGGGGGATTCCGAGGCCCTTTTGAAGATCCAGTCGTTGGCCATGGGGTCAAGGATCCTCGCGGGGGATCCCGAGGTGAGGGACTCCATCGCATTCGACAGGTTGATGGCGGGAATGGAGGTTTCGGGTGACGAATTGGCGGACCGAGTGTCGGCGTTTCCCGAGAATCCATCGATCCGCACGACGCGGGCGCTGGGGTTGATGCTCGGTGGGTCGAAGGTTCGCGCCTTGTATGAAATCGAGGAGTCCGCTGGTGGAGTCGATCCGGCGAAGCTCGCCCCGCCGGCGCGTGCGGTTTTTGCCGCAGTGTTGGCGGCCAATGGCCGGAATTCGGAGGCGGAAAAAATCGCCGACACGATTCCCGAAGAAAGCCTGATGCCCGGGGAGGCCGAGTTTCTGCGCAAACATCTCGATGCAGCCGCCGGGGCGGATTGACGCACCGTCGGGGCATTGAGAGCATCGCGGCCGATGGAATCGGAAACGACATTTGCATTCATCATGGCAGGCGGGAGCGGCGAGCGTTTTTGGCCAATGAGCCGCCGCAGCCTGCCAAAGCACCTCCTGCGCCTGCTCGACGACCGCACGCTTCTTGAAACAACGGTTCGGAGGCTCGAGGGGTTGGTGCCGCCCGAGAGGACATTCATCTTAACCAACGAGGCCCAGCTCGCGGCCACACGCGCGGCGGTGCCTTTCGTGCCTCCGGGAAACATCATCGCCGAGCCGGCGAAACGCGACACGGCACCCGCTTG
>JBMOIA010000070.1:0-6937 GCA_049317565.1 Terrimicrobiaceae bacterium
TTGATGCCGGCATCGAGGCAGAGGTCGAGGTGGCGTTCGACGATCTCGCGGGCGATGTCGCCCACGGAGTTGTAACCCACGCCGGTGTAGTAAAGACCCTGCGGCGGCGGGAAGCCCTCGGCCGGGAAGCCGAGCGGACGGCCATTTTGGTAAAGGAAATACTCCTGCTCGAATCCGAACCAGGCGTCCGGATCGTCGAGGATCGTGGCGCGGGAGTTCGAAGGATGCGGCGAGCCGTCCGGCAGCATGACTTCGCACATGACGAGCGCGCCGTTTTTGCGGGTGGAATCGGGGAAGACCGCGACCGGCTTCAAGAGGCAGTCCGAACTGTGCCCTTCGGCCTGCCGCGTGGAGCTGCCGTCGAATCCCCACATCGGAAGTTCCTCAAGCTTCGGGAAGCTGGCGAATTCCTTGATTTGGGTTTTGCTGCGGAGGTTTGCAACCGGCTCGTAACCGTCGAGCCAGATGTATTCGAGTTTGTATTTAGCCATTGTTATTGTCTTTTTTTTAGCAGCCCAGGCCGTCTGGTGTCGCTTTTTGTTCTGTTTTGACCCTTCTTTCCCGTGCGGCGCGGGAATTGAAGCAGCTTGAATGCCAATATGGAAAACCTTCGTTACGCCGGTTCCGGAATTCCCACCCGGAGCCTGTCGAGTCCAGCCGACCGCACGAGGCGGGAATAGGTTTGCGAGGGATTGTCGCCGAGGTGGTCGGTCTCGAGGCGCGCCAGGTCCCGCGAGTAGTCGATGCGGAAAAGCCCGAACCGCGGCGTGAACGAACCCCACTCGTAGTTGTCGGTGAGCGACCAGTGGAGGTAGCCCAGAAGCGGAACGCCGGACGCCAGCATGCGCCGCACCTCGCCGAGGTGGGCCTCGATGTGGCCGCTGCGGGTGAGTCCATCACGCCGTGGGCCGCGCGAGGAGTTGTCGAAACTGCACCGCTGCGCCATGCCATTCTCCGCAATCAAAATCCCCATGCCGGGAAACGCCCGCGCATAGAATTCGCAAAAGACCGTCATCCCCTCGGGAAGAAAATGCCAGTCCCACCACTTGCTCGAGAGCACATCGAAGAGGTGGGCGGCGATGCTTCGCGCCTTGAATTCGAGATCCGTGAAGTCCGGCGCCCGCAGCGCATGGCTGAGGAACGGGTCGTAATAATCCACACCGATGAAATCCAGCGTGCGCGCCCTCTTCGAACGCGCCGCCTCGTCGAAGAAAAATTGAAACCCGTCCGGCGTGGCGGCGCGGGAGGCGAAGTAATTCGCCAACCGGTGCAACCCCGCACCCGCCCAAGCCGCGAGGTCGGTCCGCCGCGCCAGTGCGCTCGCTGTGAAGTAGCGCGAGAGCTCCAGCGACCTCGCCTCGAAATACCCGCCCGCATCCGTGGGGGCGATGCCGTTCGGAGCGAGGCACAGGGCATCGAGCAGCATGCAGTCCGACCAATACACATCGCTGCAGAAGGTATTCATCGAAACCATCGGCCGCGGCCAGCCGCGTTCTTCGTAGAGGTCGTGCACGGCATTGTAGGCCCTCACATGCGCGGCGAGCAGACGGTTGTAGGCGCGCAGACCGACAGGAATCCCCGCTTGCGGACCACCCGGGAAAATGCGGTTCAAATAGGTATTCAGGACGAGCATGTTCGGCTCGTTGATCGTCACATACCAAAAAACCGGCGGCTGGCCGTGCGTGTCGCAGAGCCTGTCGTTGAGCCGTCGGATGGTGAATTCCACGAATCGCCCGAATGCCGCCGGAGTGGAGTCGTCGAGCCAGGCATCCACGCCCAACCACGCCGGATGCGTGAAGTGATGCAGTGTGACAACCGGTTCCAACCCCTGCGCGCGGCAGGCGGCAATCCGCTCCGCATAGGCATCGATGGCGGCGAGGTCGAATTCGGGTTCGCGCCCGGCGGAGCCCGATGTGGACGGTTGCACACGGCTCCACTCGATGCTCAGCCGGAATGCATTCAATCCCAGCCCGCGCGCCAAGCGGAAGTCGCCTTCATACCTGTTCCAAAAATCCACGGCGCGCCCGGTGGTTGCCACTCGCCCGGCCGCCTCGCAACCGCCCCAGTTGTTGCGCGGTTGCCCGGGGCCGTTGTAGCCACCCTCGCTTTGGTAACCCGAGGTGGCGACTCCGATAAGGAAGGAGGTTTCCCGCTCCGCCATCCCCTATCCCGCCGCCTCCGTGATGCGCCGCCTCAGTGCCTTTTCGCGGAGTTTCGAAATGACCACCGGCTTGCGGTCGGGTTCCTCCAAAACGATGCGAGCAATGTCGGCGGCCGCATTCGGGTTGCCGAGCGCCCGCGCATTTTCGGACATCCGCCGCAGTCTCGCCGGGTCATCGAGCAGCTTGCTCAGCTTGTGCGCGACGAGCGTGACCTCGGTGCATTTCAATGCTGCCCCCGCCTCCAGCAGCACATCCGAATTCCGCTCCTCCTGCCCGCCGATCGGGTCGAGGATCAGCATCGGGAGCCCGCGTGCCAGAGCCTCGGCGGTCGTCATGCCGCCGGGTTTACTCAACAAAATATCCGCCGCACCCATCAGGCCGGGCATGTCCTCCGTGAATCCCAGCACGCGAAAATCCCCAGGCCGGTCGCGCACAAGATCCACGATGTCATCCTGCATCTCGGTGTTCTTTCCACAAACCACCACCGCTTGGAAATCGCGGTCGAGTTGGAGCAATTGCCTCACCACCGCGGTGGCCGGACTCAATCCCAGCGCCCCGCCAGCCAGCAGGAGCGTCGGCCGGTTTGGTTCCAGCCCGAGGCGCCCGAGCACCTCCGCACGATCCACCGGCTTCGCGAATTCCGGTTCGACCGGAATCCCCGTGACCTCGATCCGATCGCCGGGCAAGCCCAGCGCCTCCATGTGGATTTTGTCTTCCTCCTGCGCGACGAAATACCAGTTGAACGCCCGCGTGATCCAAAACGCGTGGAAATGGAAATCCGTCACCACCACGCCGAGGCGCGCGTCGAGTTTGCCGTTGGCGATCAGCCACGAAATCACACCAGCCGGCATGAAATGGGTGCAGAGGATCACATCGGGGCGGAACTCGCGCACAAGGTTGATGAGCGGCAGCGCCTGCGGCAGGTCGAGCGCGAGGCGGCCCTTGTCGGCCACCCACGGGTCGTCGCTCGTCTCATACCACCAGCCGAGAAACTCCGGCAGCAGCGCGGAAAGTTTTTTATAGAGGGTCGAGTAAAATTGCTTGTGCAGGACATTCGTGTGGTCGAGCGAATCGTCGCTCAAGACCTCCTCCACATCCGGCCTTCCGCGCATCACGCGCTCGAGCGCATCCGCGGCCTTCACATGCCCCGAACCCACCGAGGCCGACAAAATCAGGATGCGCTTGCCCATTCGCTTGGGAGTTTGCCCGCCGCCCGCCGCGCCACAAGCGCGGATTCGATAAAACTCAGGGCTCGAGCCGCCGTGCGAGCCGCCGGATCGATTGGGCCAAACCCACATCCTTGATGCGCGGCAGCGCCCGGTGCAGCGGCAAAACCACCCGCCGCCTCACCGCCCGCTCGGGCCAATGCTGCAGCAGCGTGGCCACCCGCAGCGGATAAAGGTGCAGCAGCCGCTGGTCTTCCATCCGGCATTGCGCCTTGAGTCCCGGCTCGACCACGCCGATCACCCCTGCCTCCTCGGCCGCCTCCATGAGCGCCACCTCGGCGCGCGCCATGCCATGCTCGAGCCCGCCCTTGGGCAAAATCCACCGCGTGCCCGACGAACTCGTCACGAGCACGATGTGAAGAACCCCGTTGCGGAACAAAAACGGCAGCGCTCCGGCTTGCGTTCTGCCATCGCGGACCGGCGGACGCCCGTTCGCCGCGAGGCTGGACTCGCCATATTCATCCAACCAAGTGACCTCCTCGCCCAGGAACGCCGGTTTTTCAAAACCCGCCGCAGGCGCCGCCACCGAAGCAATCTCCAACGGCGGATACACGCTCGTGTATTTTTCCAAGGCAATGGTCAGCCCGCGCGTGCGGATGGTGCGGCGGACCTTGGTCAGGCGCGACGCCTCGGTGAGCGCCCACAGGGCATCGAAATCCGCCCGCTCCAGCCCGATGCGGTTGCGCTTCAACAACCGTCCCCTGCCCTCCGAGACCACCAGGTAGCGCCGCCCTCCCCGCTTGACGAGCGAGACCTCGCGGTCGCCCTGCGCGCTCAGGAAGCCGATTTGCACCGTCTCCGGGCGCGGCCCCCGCAACGGCGGGCTTTTTCCTGAAACCAAAAAACGGCGCTCGAAACTTCCGCCGCTATTCATCGGCACAGAGCGCGTTTCAAGGGACTGCGGAATTGCATTTCACGGAAAATCTCTAAAACAAAAAAGCACAACGCCACACAAAAGCGGAATTCTTTACACACTCGAGAAAACTCAAATTTTCCCTTGCATACTTCAACACCCCACCTAATCTCCGCGGTCCCCGCAAGGTGTCGGGGGAGTGCCACAGCCGCGGAGTCCGGCAGCGTTCCCGCCGGATCGCGCAGGAACCAAATAAATTCGCCGCAATGCCCACAATCAACCAACTCGTCCGCAAGGGACGCCGGAAAATCAAAGTCAAATCGAAGTCGCCCGCCCTCGCGAATTGCCCGCAGCGCCGCGGCGTTTGCGTGCAGGTCATGACCCGCACGCCGAAGAAACCCAATTCCGCGCTCCGCAAGGTCGCCAAAGTCCGCCTCACAAATGGCCAGGAAGTCATCGCCTACATTCCCGGCGAGGGCCACAATCTCCAGGAACACTCGATCGTCCTCGTCCGCGGGGGCAAGGTCAAAGACCTTCCCGGCGTCCGCTACCACATCGTCCGCGGAACCCTCGACAGCCTCGGGGTTGACGGTCGCCGCCGCGGCCGCTCGAAATACGGAGCCAAGCGTCCCAAGCCCGGCCAAGAAGACAAGGGTGCGGCCAAGGGCAAGAAAAAATAACCAACACAACCACCGCCAAACATGTCACGCCGCCGCAGAGTCATCCACAAGACCGTCAAGAAGGACGCCCGCTACGCCAGCCCGGTCGTCGCCCGCCTCATCAGCACCGTCATGCGCCAGGGCAAGAAATCCACTGCCGAAAAAATCGTTTACACCGCAATCGACAAGACCCGCGAGGGCACAGACACGATCGATCCGCTCGAGACCCTCAACAAGGCGATCGAAAATGTCCGCCCCCGCCTCGAGGTGAAATCCCGCCGCGTCGGCGGTTCCACCTACCAGGTTCCGATGGAAGTTCCCGCCGAGCGCCAAGTCTCCCTCGCCATGCGCTGGCTCGTCACCTTCGCCGGCAGCCGCAAGGGCGTTCCCATGGAGAAAGCGCTCGCCAACGAACTCAAGGACGCCGCCGCCGGCCAGGGCAACGCCATCAAGAAACGCGACGATATGCACAAAATGGCGCAGGCCAACCGTGCCTTCGCGCACTTCCGCTGGTAGCATGATTTGAACAAAGGGCGGTTTTTCCCCTCGGAGAAACCGCCCTTTTTTTGTTCCCTCCGGCCACCCATACCAACCTTTCAAAAAAACCACACACACCATGCCAGCCACGACGACCGACACCTCGAACCCGAACTCCCCCAACCGCGCCTTCCCGCTCGAGCGCACACGCAACATCGGCATCGCCGCCCACATCGACGCGGGCAAGACCACCCTTACCGAGCGAATCCTTTTTTACACCGGCATGATCCACAAGATCGGTGAGGTGCACGAGGGCACGACCGTCACCGACTGGATGGAGCAAGAGCGCGAGCGCGGCATCACGATCACCTCCGCCGCCACCACTTGCTCGTGGATGCAACGCAAGGAAGAAGGCATCTACAAAGCCTACGAGGGCATCAAAATGCGAGTGAACATCATCGACACTCCAGGCCACGTGGACTTCACGGCCGAGGTCGAGCGCTCCCTGCGCGTTCTCGATGGTGCGATCGCCGTGTTCTGCGGTGTCGCCGGCGTCCAACCTCAATCCGAAACCGTCTGGCGCCAAGCCACCAAATACGGAGTTCCCCGCATCGCGTTCGTTAATAAAATGGATCGCACCGGCGCGGATTTCGACAATGCCGTCAACTCCATGCGCCAAAAACTCGGCGCCAATGCCTGGCCAATCCTCATCCCCCTCGGCCGCGAGGACTACCTCAAAGGCCAGATCGATGTCATCAATCAAAAAGCTGTCATCTACCATGACAACGACGCGATGGGTTCCACCTACACCATCGAAGAAATTCCCGAGGAAATGAAGGCTCTGGCCCAAGCCGCCTACGAAGACCTCGTTTCCCAGATGTGCGACCTCGACGAGGAAATCGGCATGCTTTTCCTTGAGGAAAAACCCATCTCCATCGAGCAACTCAAAGCCGCCATCCGCCGCCAGACCATTGCGAACAAGTTCGTCCCCGTCGCCGGTGGATCCGCCTTCAAAAACAAAGGCGTCCAATACCTCGTCGATGCCGTCATCGACTACCTCCCCGGCCCGCTCGACATCGCACCAGCGAAAGGACAAAACCCCGACACCGCCGAGCCCATCGAAGTCGTTTCGAATGACAATGGGAAATTCTGCTCCCTCGCCTTCAAACTCTGGAGCGATCCCTTCGTCGGCAAACTCGTCTTCTTCCGCGTTTACTCCGGCAAGCTCTCCAAGGGCGATACCGTTTACAATCCCCGCACCAACAAGCGCGAACGCATCAGCCGCCTCATCCAGATCCAAGCCGACAAGCGCGAAGACATCGATACCTGCTACTCCGGCGACATCGCCGCCATCGTGGGCATCAAAAACATCACGACCGGTGACACGCTTTGCGACGAGGATCACGCCATCCTCCTCGAGCCACCATCCTTCCCCGACCCCGTCATCTCGATGGCTGTCGAACCAAAGACCAAGATCGACCAAGAGAAGATGGGCAATGCGCTCCAGCGCCTCGCTGAAGAAGATCCGACCTTCCGCGTCTTCACCAACGAGGAAACCGG
>JBMOIA010000071.1:0-6908 GCA_049317565.1 Terrimicrobiaceae bacterium
ACCCGCCCGCATTGCCCCTTGTGCATGTCGAAACGGCGCGGCGGCAGGAGGGCGCATAGTTCTCGGGCAACGAGAATTTCGGCTGGGTCCGCTCCGGCGGGCGCGTTTAGGCCCGCAAGGGGCGCCAAGGCAAGGCGGCCGACGAAATCAGTGGCGGCATCGGCGAGTAGCAGGGTTTTTGCGAAACCGACTGTCACAGTCAAATCGGCCACCACGCAGGTTTTCGAGCCGAGGCCGCTGGGCAGGTCGGCGGCAAGCACCCATGCAGCTTCGTTCCGGCGGAGTTCGTTGATGCGTTGGATGGCGGCGGCAACCGGGCCACGAGGTTCCCCGGAGGCGCCGATCCCCAGAAGGCCGTCGAGAACAACAAGCGGGCGAGGCGGGCACGGTTGCTTTTTCTTAAGGAGACCGAACTGTCGCGCCGTGAGCGGCGCGAATTCGGATTCGGGGAAGACCGTTTCAACTTCGATCCCCCACCCCATCGCCGCGAGGTGCCTGGCGGCCGCGAGGACATCCCCGCCATTGTGACCCTTGCCCGCGAACACGCGGCAGAGGCCAGGGCGCGGATGGAATTGCACCACGCAGGCAGCAATGTGTTGTGCCGCCTCCTCCATGAGCGATTCGGCCGTGGCGCCGGAATCGAAGGCCCGCCGCTCGGCATCGAGCATTTCGGCGGGTGTGAGGACCATCAGGCGAAGAAGGATTTCACCCGGTCGTAGAAACTTTTGTGGATCGGGTTGTTTTCCTCGCCGCACAATTCGGCGAACGCCTGCAGCGCGGCGCGCTGCTCGGAATTCAGGCGCGTGGGCACCTCGACCTGGACCTGCGTGAGGATGTCGCCCTTGCCGATGCCCTGCAGCGCAGGCATGCCGAATCCCCGGATGCGGAAAACCGAACCTCCCTGCGTGCCAGGCGGGATTTTCAGGCTCACCGAGCCATCGAGGGTGGGAACCTTGATCTCACCGCCGAGCGCCGCTGTGGAAAATGGGATCGGCACCTCGCAAGCGAGATCGATGCCGTTGCGGGTGAAAACATCGTGCTCGCGGATGTGGACGACCACATAGAGGTCGCCGGCCGGGCCTCCGCGCACGCCCGCCTCGCCGCCGCCAGTGCTGCGCAGGCGGGATTCGGTGTCGATGCCGGCGGGGATTTTGATTTTCACTCGGCTGGTTTTTTCAACGCGCCCCTCGCCCTGGCAGCTTGCGCAGGGTTTTTCGACGATCCGGCCACTGCCGTGGCATGCGGGGCAAGTTTGCGCGACCTGGAAAAAACCTCGCGAGGCGACAACCTGCCCGCGCCCGCGGCAAGTCGGGCAGGTGACGATCTTCGATCCCTTCTGCGCACCGGTGCCCCCGCAGGGTTCGCACGGGTCGAGCTTGCGGATTTCGATTTCTTTTTCGCAACCGCGCGCGGCCTCCTCGAGCGTGACCTGCAGATCGTAGCGCAGGTCCGAGCCCCGCTGGCGACCCGAGGGGTCGGAACCACCGCCACCGCCGCCGAAAAATTGCTCAAAAATCCCGCCACCACCACCGCTGAAAACCTCGCGAAAAATATCGAACGGGTCGTGGAAGCCGCCGCCGGAGCCCATTCCGCCTTGGAACGCCGCGTGGCCGTAGCGGTCGTAGGCGGCGCGTTTCGAAGGATCGCTCAAGGCCTCGTAGGCCTCGCCGATTTCCTTGAATTTCTCCTCCGCCGAATGGTCGCCGGGATTTTTGTCGGGATGGAATTTGACCGCGAGTTTGCGGTAGGCGCGCTTGAGGTCCTCCTCGCTGACCGAACGGTCAACGCCGAGGACTTCGTAGTAGTCCCGTTTTCGGCTCATTGGGCCGGACCCTTGGAAACAACGACCGATGCGGCCCGCACGAGGCGGTCCTTGATTTTATAGCCCTTGCGAACCTGGCGGACGACATGGCCCTCGGGGATGGAGGCGTTGTGCTCCTGGGCGACGGCATCGTGCCGGTTGGGATCGAATTTCTCGCCTTCGGCGGCAACCTCCTCGAGCCCGTTGGCCTTGATGAAATCCTGGAGCTGCCTTTGGACCATCTCCATGCCCTGCAGGATCGAGGCGGTGTCCGTGGCGGAGCGGGCGGCGTCGAGGCCGAGTTCAAAATTGTCCATCACGGGTAGCAATTTTTCGAGAAGCCCGTTGTTGGCGTAGCGTATCGCCTCCTCCTTTTCGCGCAGGGCGCGCTTGCGGAAATTGTCGAGGTCCGCTCGCGCGCGGAGGGCGAGGTCCTTCAGTTTGGCGGCCTCGGCCTGGAAGTCGACCTCCGCGATCTCTCCTTCCATGGGTTCCGCGGGGGCTGTGTCGTTGTTGTCGTCTCCGCTTGGCGTGTTCATTTTTTGGAAATGGCAATGAGTGTGAAATCGTCGTGCCGGAGGTCGCGGGCGGTGAATTCCGCCACTTCCCCCGAAACATGGCGGACGACCGCCGCGGCCCCCTGCGGGGCGGATGCCCTGAGGGCCAGCGAAAGGCGGTCGAGCCCGTATTCGACACCGCGCGAGTCGAGTGCCTCGGTGGCTCCGTCGGTGTAGAGCAACATGCAGTCGCCCGGCTCCATCGCGAATGACGAATCGGCGCACACCCTATTGAAGACCTCCCCGCTGTCAATTCCGAGGGCCATGCCGCGCGGGTTGACCTTTTCGACCGAGCCATCGGCGGCCCTGTAAAGGAGCGGCGCATCGTGCCCGGCGCGCGCCAGTGTGACATGCCCTCCCCCCGCCTCGAAAACCGCGTAGGCCATGCTGACGAACATGTCCTCCTTGATGTCGGGGTAAAGTTGGTTGTTCACCCGCCGCAGGACCTCCGAAGCCGTTCCCGCGCCGCCGGCCTCGCGCCGCAACACGCCGCGGCACATGGCCATGATCAGTGAAGCGGGCACGCCCTTGCCTGAAACATCCGCGATCGCAACCCCCAGGCGACCCAACCCCAAAGGAATGTAATCGAAATAATCCCCGCTGAGGTGCCGCGCGGCATGGCTCACAGCGCTGAGTTCGTATCCAGGGAACGCGGGCGGCGTGTCGGGGAGCAGGATGCGCTGAACATCGCGGGCGATCTCGAGATCGCGGTCGAGGAGTTTTTTTTCACCGGCCTCACGGTAAACCGACTCGGTGTGCAGCGCGAAGGAGCCCTGCTCGGCGAGGGTTCGAAAAAGTTTTTTGTCCTTTTCGGAAAAATTTCCGCGCGATGCCGGCCGGGCTACGGCCAAAACCCCGAGAGGACGCTGACCATAAGAAAGCGCTCCAGCGAGGGCGGTGTGCTGCAGCGAAAACCCGCGACCGCCGGGCGCAAGGATTTCAGGTTCCCCGCTTCGGTGGAAAATATCCCCGAGGATTCCCGAGGGGTCGTCCGTCTGTTGCAGTTCGAGGAAACTTTGCAACGCCGCACCGCCGGCATCGGGCTTCGACAGGCTCTCCGGAACCGGCACAAAAGCCGGGCAACCCTTGGAAACAAATGCCGGAGAGAGTCGGCTGCCGGACTCCCCGGCGAGGTAAATCGCCCCGCTCTCGGCGCCAAGAATCCTCACAGCGCTTTCGGCAATCAGCCTGTGCAGCGCGGGACCGGGAACCCCATCCGAAAAGGCCGCGCCCACACCATGGAGGAAATCGAAAACGCTATCCTCCTCGGCTTGCAAACTCTTGAGGCGTTGCTCGAGTTGCTCCACGCGTCTGGAATAGCGCCGCGAGGCAAGAAAGAACACAACGGCCGCAACGGCAAGCAGCCCAAAAATCACAAGAGTCACATCCACGCCTCCGGGTCAAAGCATCCCCGAAGGCGGCCGGCTCGGCAAGGGCGATGCGTTGCCCTCCAACTCCGCAATTTCGTGCCGGAGGTATTCGATCACATCCTGGAAGCGGACCGCATTTCGCGGGTCAGCCTCCACGAGGGCCTCGTGCGCGGAGAGGATGTCCACCTTTTGCCCGACGGGCGGTTGGCCGTGGCTCGCGGCCGTGTGGAGCGAATGCGGCGCGGGCTTGTAGGGATCGGACTCCAGGCGGAAAAGGTTGTCGAGGCCCAGGCTTTCGAGGAGCTCGCGGTTGCGTGTGTTCGCACGGACGACGCGAAGCATTTCGCACCCTTTTTCGCGGAGACTGAACGCCACCGCGGCGAGCGTGCCCATGAATGTCGAGTCCATGAGCTCGCACTGGTCGAGGTCCATCACATAGTCCCGGTGCCCCCTCGAAATCATCCTCTGGAAAAATTCCTTCACGCAGCCGCAATTCTGGAAACTTCCGCGGCCTTCGACCTTCATCCAGATCGTGCCCCCGGCGCTGCCGACGAGGATCGAGGGGACTTTGAGCATGCTGGGTTTTTCCGGGGTGCTTTTGCGGGCGGAGCGGCGGCCTACCGCCACATATACGACTGACTGAGCGCGACAATTCTGCCGTCCACAATCATCAGCAGCCTCCATGCGGAGACACGCCCGTTCTCAAGAAAATCGTCGCCGACAATCTCGAAGGTGGATTTGAAATTCCCGCGCGCCTGCGAGTAGTGGCGCTCCAGCGCCATCACATGGTTGCCGAGTGCGGCCTGGCGGTATTCCAGCCGCAGCGTGATGTCCGACGCCTTTTTCGACCTCCAAAAAACAGTGTAGTAATTCCCGTGGCGCTTCTGGAGTTCCACCGAGCCGATCGCGCCCCATGTCCGGCGGGCGCGCTCGAAGTTGATTGGCTCGTTGCGCGTGGCGGGCTCGATGAACGCCGGATCGAAGAGCGACTGCAGGATTTTCCGGAACTCGTAGTCGTCGTCCAGTGCGAGCGGCAGGACATTCGCCCTCGCCAGACGCTCCGCAGGTCCCTCGGGCGTCGAACAACCGGAAAAAAACAACGCCGCCAGTGCGAGCGCCACCGGCACTTTGAAAAAACTCATTACGGGAAATCCAAGCGGTTTTGCGGGGGCGTGTCAATTTCCTCACCGCCCCGAGGCGCGGATTGCAAGCGCATTGCGGCGCGGATACCTTGCCCGCCGGTGGACACAGCGCAAACCCCTTCGACCCCAGCCGGGCTTCAAGGCCGCCTTGAGGGCGCCCTGCGCTTCGCGGCTCGCGCGCAATCGGCACTCCGACACATCGCGCGCCGCATCCAAGGCCGCCCCCGCACGGTCGTCGAGGCCCCGAACCTCCTACCCACCCTCATCCAGGTCCTTGCCGCGTTCTCGCGCGTGGACGGCGAACTCCTCGAGGAGGAAATCGACTCGAGCCTCGGCTTCCTGCGCTACGACTATCCGGACGCCGTTTACTCCGAACTCCGCGAACTTTTCCGCAACGCGCTCCAGCAAAAGCAGGACCTCGACGCCATGGCCCAGAAACTGTCTGGCCAACTCAGCGGGGAGCGCAAAATCCTCCTCGGCGTCCAACTCTATGACCTCATTGCCCGCGCCGGCCTCAAAAACGAGGCGGTCGTTGCCTACTACGCCTTCATGTCACAGCTGGGAATGGCCTCGCAGGCGATCGACATCGTTTACCAGCTGAATGCCGATGAAAAAGCCGATGCCTCGGTCTATTCCTCCGGCGCCTCCCCGCTCGAGATGGTCTGCTTCGGCCACCCGGATGAGGCCGATGTCGTCATCCATGACTTCAAGCCAGGCGAGCGGCTGAATTCCTACCGCTTCGGTGACCTCGTCATCCTGAAAAACCTCAGCGGTCGCACGCTCATCGTCCAGGGCCGCGCACTCGAGCCCGGCGCCTTCGCGCGCCTCTACTCCGGCCAGCGGATCCTTGTGGACGACATGGTCCTGACCTACGCGGACCTCATCTTCTATTTCAACGCGAAGAAAAACGTCACATTCCCGGAAATCTTCGTCGAGGTGAACGACGAGGACGAGGTGACCCTTGAAAAAAACCAATCCCGCGACGCGTGCCTGCGCGTCTCGTTCGGCCTGCGTGTCAGCGTCCGCGCGCTCAAGGATGTCGATGCCGTCCTGAACGGAACCAGGCTCACACGGGGCCAGGAAGTCTCCGCCACCCTCGAGGACAAAATCGTCTTCCACAACGACAGCGTGCTCGACCTCGACTACCTCCGCCAGCGGGCGCGCTCCTACGGCGGGCGCTTCCTCCTGAAACCGACGAAAAGCGAATACCTCGTTTCCAACAATCCCGGCCTGCTCGAAGAGGACGACATCCTGCTTTCGCCCGGCCAGGGCGGCGATGTGCTGCTAAAAATCTCGTGCGACTATGACGAAAAGGTCGGCCGCGTGGAGGTGCTGCAATCCGACCGCCCGATCCTCCTTCGCGGCGCGCCTGTGCGCAACTCGGCGCCGCTCGCCGATGGCGACCTCATCCGCATCGACACCGGCCAGGTTCTGCGGTGCGATTTCTCCGAACGCCTCATCGAGGAGGAGCGCAACCTCGTCCGCACGCTTGAGGCCCGCGACCTTGTTTGCAAATTCCGCGGCGGCGCCACCGCGATCGACGGCGTATCCTTCAGCGTCGAACGCGGCGAGCTCGTTTGCGTGATGGGCGCGAGTGGTTGCGGCAAGAGCACCCTCCTGCGCGCCCTCTCGGGACAGTTCGCGCCGGCCTCCGGCTCGGTCCTTTTCAACAACCAGTCGCTCTACGCGCACCACGGCACGCTGAGGAAATATGTCGCCTACATCCCGCAATACGACGCCTTCGATGAGCAGTTGACTATTGCGGAGAACCTCGACTTCGCCGCCGCCATCCGCGCCCCGCACATCGGCCGGAGGGAACGCCTGCGCCGCATCGATGTGAAGCTCGCCGAACTCGGCCTCAACGAGCGCCGCAACTCGGTGGTTGGTTCCGCGGCGCGCAAAACGCTCAGCGGCGGCGAACGCAAGCGGCTCAACATCGGCCTCGACATGGTCAGCTCGGCGGATGTGTTCCTGTTCGACGAACCCACCAGCGGCCTCAGCTCGAAGGATTCCGAGCACATCATGGAAATCATCCGCG
>JBMOIA010000072.1:0-6812 GCA_049317565.1 Terrimicrobiaceae bacterium
CCTCGGCCTCCTCCGAAACCTTCGGCGTCCTCGAATCCGCCCCCGGCCTGCAGCGCCTGCGCATCCTCTCTCGCGATCCCCAGGGTGGCTGGACCGTCGATTGGGAGCGCACCATCCGCGCCTCCGACTCGTTCGGCTTCGTCAATGGCGAACCGGTCCCCGACTCCGCCCAAACCCCGCAGCGCACCACCATCCAGCTCCGCCTCGAAAAAAACCCGCTCACCGAAGAGGAAACCTTTCTCACCCTCCGCGCCAAAACCGACGCCGAGGGAACCGCGCTCGCCACCGAGGACGGCCTGCCGATCGTGCGCGTGAGCGACCGCCCCGGCATCCGCCGCGCCGTTCTCGAGCGCGGCAAGGACAGCGACAGCATCCGCTTCCTCCAGGGCGACGGCGCCTCGGTCGAGGAATTCCGCATCGACGGCCTGCGCCATGTCCTCTCCCTCAACGCAGGCACCATCCAGCTGCAGTAAAACCCGGCCCCGCTTGCCGCCTCGTGCCCGCTGGGGTAGGTTTCCAACCAACCCCTAAAAGGAATTCTCTTATGGCAAACGCAATGGTCATCGGCATCGGCGGCGTCGGCTCCGTCATCGGCCAAAAACTCCACGAATACGACTGCTTCGAAAAAATCGTCCTCGCCGATCTCGATCCCGTCTTCGCCAACCAACTCGCCGCCCGCACGCCCAAGAGCCGCTTCGTGGTCGTCCAGGCGAATGCCATGCAGACCGATGCGCTCGCCGCCCTGATGTTGGAACACAAGGTCACCGTCACCTGCAACGCCTGCGTCTGCCTCACGAACCACTCGGTCATGGAAGCCTGCCTGCGCGCCGGTTCCCACTACATCGACATGGCGGCGGACATCTACTCCGCACCCGGCGTGAAGAAGCCCGGAAAAAATTCCTTCGAGGCAGAGATCGAAAAATTCAACCAACCCTACCTCGACCGCGGCATCGCGGGCATCCTGTGCATGGGCATGGACCCCGGTGCGGTGAATGTTTACGCGCGCTGGGCGATCGACCGCCTCGACACCGCCTCGAGCATCCGCGTGCTCGACGCCGACAATGCCGAGGTGCGCGGCTACCGCTTCGCCGTTCTTTTCTCGCCCGAGACATTTTTCGAGGAACTTGGCGCGCCTCCCTACTATGTGAAGGACGGCCGCGTCGTCAGCGGCAAGCCGCTCGAGACCGAGGTCGAGTGGGTTCGTTTCCCCGACCCCATCGGACTCCAAAAAACCTACGCCGTCGCGCACGAGGAGGGCGTCAGCCTCGGCATCCATCCGCCGTTCGTTGAGAAGGGCGTTCGCTACTCGGTTTTCAAATACAGCGTCCCCGACAAGGTCGTGAACATCTCGAAGACCCTCCAGCTCCTGAACCTCGACACCTGGAAAAAAGTGAAGGTTGACGGTGCCGAGGTTTCGCCGGTGCGTGTCGCGAGCGCCCACCTGCCGAAGCCCGCGCAACTTGGCGCCACGGTGGAAGGCTACTCGTGCGTCGGCACCGAGGTCCGCGGCACGAAGGACCGCAAGCGCGTGGAATATTTCGTCTACTCGATGGACAGCCACCGGGACACCTACGAGAAATACGGCTACTCGCTCACCCTCGTGCAAACCGGCATCCCGCCCGCCATCACCGCGCGCCTCCTCGCCACCGGAAAAATCCCCGAGCGCGGCGTGATGATGCCCGAGGCGCTCGATCCCGAGGAACTCATGTCCTGCTTCACGCGCGAAGGACTCCCGACCTTCGTCGAGAAACGCGAGGTCGAACGCATCTGACCCCATGAAGCCCCTCTACCTGGACGGCAATTTCACCGAAACAAAATCCTCCGAGCCGGTCCACAATCCCTGGTCTGGGGAAAAACTCGCCGAGGTTTGCACCGCTTCCGCAACGGAGGTCGAAGCCGCCCTTGCCTCCTGCCACCGAGCCTTTGCAAAAACCTGCCAACTCACTGCGGCGGAGCGCTCGGGCACGCTGGACAAAATTGCGAAACTCCTCGCTGCGCGCCGCCAGGAATTCATCGACACCATCGTCGCCGAGGCTGGCAAGCCGGTCGTTTTCGCTGAGGCGGAGGTGGACCGCGCGCGCACCACATTCCGTTTCGCCGCCGCGCTCGCACTCATGGACGAAGGGCACGGCATCGCGATGGATGCCAGCCCGCCGGGCACCGGGCATTTCGGCATCGTTCGCCGGTTCCCGATCGGAACCATCCTCGGCATCACGCCGTTCAATTTCCCGCTGAACCTCGTCGCCCACAAGGTCGCGCCCTGCCTCGCCACCGGCAACACGATGCTCCTCAAACCGGCGATGAAAACCCCGCTCTCCGCCCTGCTGCTTGCCGAGGTCCTTCACGAAGCCGGCGTCCCCGCGGGGCAGGTCAATGTCGTCCCTTTCGGACACAAGTTCGTTGACCCGCTCCTCGCCGACCCGCGCGTGAAAATGCTCAGCTTCACCGGAAGCGTCGATGTCGGCTGGCAGCTCAAATCCCGCGCCGGGAAACTCAAGGTCGCCTTGGAACTCGGCGGCAACGCCGCGGTTGTGGTCGAACCCGATTGCGATTGGCGCGCTGCTGTTCCGAAAATCGCCGCTGCCGCCTACGGCTACGCCGGCCAATCCTGCATCAGCGTCCAACGCATCCTCGTGGACCGCTCGATCGCCGCCGAATTCCGCACAGCCCTCGTCTCCCACGTCCGCGAGAAAATCCCGTCCGGAAACCCCGCCCTGCGTGAAACCGTCGTTGGACCCATGATCAACGCCGCCGCGCGTGACAAAATCCTTGATTGGATTTCTCAGGCGGAAAAAGCCGGTGCGCGCTTGCTCACGCCAGTGCACACCGAGGGCGCCTCGCTCCTCGGTCCGGTCCTCCTTGAAAATGTCCCTGCGGATTCCCCCCCGCTCTGCGACGAGGCGTTCGCCCCGCTCGCCGTGCTGCAGGAATACAGCGGCTTCGGTGAAGCGATTGATCTCGTGAACGCCTCGCGCTTCGGTCTGCAGGCCGGCGTCTTCACCGACAGTTTGTCGAAGGCACACCGCGCGTTTGCGGAACTCGAGGTCGGCGGAGTGATGGTCAATCAGGTCCCGACCTTCCGCGTGGAAAACATGCCCTACGGCGGCGTGAAGGACAGCGGCTTCGGCCGCGAAGGAGTCCGCTACGCGATGGAGGAAATGACCGAGCCCCGCGCCCTCGTCGTCAACCGCTCCTGAGGGTCCCCATCCGCCCGGGGCGGCCAAAAACTGATTGCAACGCCCATGCAGTCGGGCAATTTTCACGACCGATGTCCGACAAGAAAGAGTCCCCCTTGGACAAGCTCGTTGAGAAGCTCCGCAATTCGCGCGACCTCACCATTTCGCTCGGTGTCCATATCATCTTTGTGGCCCTCTTTGGCGGAACGGTCCTTTTTCAGGCCGTAAGCGAACCGCCCGACTTCGAGGGGGGCGGCGACAGTGGTGGCTTTGTCGGCTCCGAGCAGCAGGCGGTTGCCCCGCCGCAGCAACAGCAAACGATGCCGCAGACGCAGGACATCACGATCACCGCCACGCCGGTGAACACCCAAGTCAACGCCATCACCACCACCGCTGTCTCGCCGATGAATTTCAACATGGCGCAAATGGTCATGGCTCCGCCGAGTCCCACAAAAACCACCGCGGCCTCCCTCTCCGCTCCCAAGCCCGCCGGCGGCAACATGGGCAGTGGCATCAGCTCGGCCGATCAGCGCTCCATCAGCGAATTCACCGGCGGCTGGGGCAAGGGCTCCGGCAGCGGAACCGGGACGCGTCAGCGTGTTTTCGAATTCACGGCCTTCCTCGGGAAATACGATGGCGGGAACTGGTGGTCCACCGTCCAAGGAAAATATGACGGCGATTCGGTCAAGGACGGTGCGCCGATCACCCGCGGCAGCCTGCCGAACCTCCTCGCCTTCATGAGCAATCTCCCCGGCGGAAAAATCAAAACGAACTTCGACCGCGTGAAAGCGATCAAGCTCGACTCGCCGGAACTCTTCGCGCTCAAGCCGCCGTTCATCTTCCTGACCGGCACGCGGGATTTCACGCTCACCGAAGCCGAGGTTCAAAACCTCCGGCGCTATGTGCGCGTGGGCGGGGCGATCTGGGGCGACAGCTCGGTTCCCGGAAAAAATTCCCGCTTCGACATCGCCTTCCGCCGCGAGATGCGCCGCGTGATCCCCGACAAGAACAAGGATTGGGAGGAACTGCCGAAGAACCACGAAATCTTCAACGACAAGGTCGCCTACTTCAAAGAGGTGAAGCAGCAACCGCCGGGTCTCAATTTCTACCAGGAGCCGGTCTATGTGTTGCGCATCTATGGCGACGGCACGAAATCGAATCCGGGCCAGATCGCGATCATTTACACCGCGAACGACTACGGCGACATGTGGCAGATCGGAATCAAGGACGGCCGCATTATGAGCGACATGGCGACTGACATGAACGACCGCGGCGCCTGGGTGGCCATGAATCCCGCGCTCTGGCACAACCGCGATGTGTATGTGAAAAACATTTCCTATCCGGCGCTCGAACTCACCTACAAGTTCGGCACCAACCTCGTCATCCACCTGCTCACGCGCTGGGACTCGATGTCGAAGTCGTCGTCCTCGTCGGGCGCCCTTTGAGCTTCTTGCTGGAAGCCTACTTCTTCTCGGCCACCTTGATGTCGTCGATGTAAAGCGTGCCCTTTCCGGGCTGCGCTTCAGCGACAATATAAATCGCCCACTCGACATTCGAATTCGCTTGGATGCGCCGATCGGCAAAACGCACCGGCAACTCCAGCGAGACATCGGACCACGAGTCGCTTGGTGAGAAGTTTTTCGCGGCGGAAACGGCATTCCGGTTTTGACCGGTCCGCCGCCGCACCGCACCGCGTTTGTCGGCTTGTGCAGCCGCGCCTTCCGCGACCCGCGCCGTGGCGCCGAGATAAACGGAAGCGAACGGAATCTCCGCTCCCTTGACCTTCATATTCAGTGTGTAGGTTTTGCCCACTTGGAAGGGCGCCACGCCGACTTGCCTCAGGGCGAAAAAATTCGCCCCGGCCCGCGTCAATAACCCGGATACACCGTGCAGACTGAGATTCTGCATCTCGTCCTCCCAGAAAATATCGATCTGCTCGGTTTTGAAACCCTTCTCGGAGGGCATGTAGGCATCCGCGGCGGGCGGAGCCATGACGGTGTTCGCACTGGGGGAGTAGGAGATTTTCAGGCAGGAAGAGCCTTCGGGCGGCGCCGCGGCCGGGTCTTCCTGCGCGGAAACCTGTGAAATCGTCCCGTAGAAATTCCCGCGCTCGTAGCCCGCATCGAGGTTCCAATCGTGCGGGAGCTTGAGCTTCGGAACGCCCGCTGGTGCTTTCAAATCTTCGACTGCATCGAACTTCGGAGCCTCCTTGGTGCCGGAATTCGTTGCGATCGCGAGCCGGCCATCGTTTTTTCCAAAGACGAGGTCGAACAAACCGTCACCGGTGAGGTCGCCTGCGGAAACGGTCGAGATGCCGCCGAGCGACAGGTCGTTCCCGCCGACTTTGAGAAACGACCCCATGGGCAGCGTGTCGCCGGGTTTCCATGGTTGGCCGCTGTTCAAATAGATCGCAACCTTGCCGCCGCTCTCGGTGACGAGCAGGTCGCTTTTGCCGTCGCCATTGTAATCGACGATGCACGGCGTGAGTTGCTCGAGACCCATGCCGTAGGCGAGCACATGCTTGGCAGACTCGTCGAACTTCGGAGCGGCCGCGGTTCCTTGGTTCAGGAGTAGATGGATGCTGTTCGCGGAGTAGGAGCCCTCGCCGAGCAGCAGGTCGTCCTTTCCGTCGGCATTCCAATCAATCGTCGCCGGGGCGAAAAGGTTTCCCCATTTGCGCGTAACATCCTTCGAGGTTTGCAGCATCGCTTTGGCAATGTCCGCCGGCGTGCGGAACTCGGGTCGCTGCGCGGAACCGGTGTTCGGAATGAGGAAAACCTCGCCCACGTAATTTCCGATCAGCAGGTCTTTTTTTCCGGAACGCAGCAGGTCGGTCGCGTGGATGCGGTTCGATTGGCGGGCATACCAGAAGTCCTTGTTTTTGCTCGGATTCGAAATCCAGAACAAAGTGGGATCGGAGTCCGAGATGCGCGAGATGAAGAACGGTGCGAGTTCGCCCTTCTCGAATTTCGGCTGCTGCGGCGTGCCGGAATTGAAATACACGCGCAGGTAGCCCGGGTTTTCCATCGCGGCGATGTCGGGCAGGTTGTCGCCGTTGAGGTCGGCGATGGAGACCGAAACAGGCATCGGACGGTAGTCGATTCCTCCCTCGGCGGTGAGGATCGGGGGGCCGGGTTTGTCCTCGCGCAACTGCGTGCCGCCAGCAAGCACGGCGTCCTGGTTGACGCCGTTCCACAAGTTGTCCTTTTCGTAAAAATGCTCGAAGTTGGCGTTTTTAAGAAACTCCGGCGCGGCGGGCTGGTCCTGGGCGCCGAGAGGAGAGAGGGAAATGGAGGCGGCCAGCAGCGCGGCCGTGCGGGTTCGCATGGCGGACATATTCCAACGATTCGCGGGGGAGTCAAACACAGGGTGGATCCAGAGGCGGGATCAACTCTGCTTCTTCGCGGTGCTTTGGATGTAAAGCTCGCGGAGCTGCTTGAAATCGGCCTCGGCGGGCGAGTTGGTCATCATTTCGACGCCGCGGTTGTTTTTCGGGAAGGCGATCACATCGCGGATGCTGTCTTCGCCGGCGATGAGCATGACCAAGCGATCCAAGCCGAGGGCGATGCCGCCGTGGGGCGGGGCGCCGAATTGGAAGGCTTTCAGGATATGGCCGAAGAGGAGTTGTTGTTTCTC
>JBMOIA010000073.1:0-6758 GCA_049317565.1 Terrimicrobiaceae bacterium
CCCCCGCCGCTGCCGTTGAAATTGAAAGCGATCGCCACGCGACTGCCCTCCGGCGCTCCGGCGGGAAAATATTCCCGGTTCGGAGGCGTGATGATCTGCGGCGCGATCGTTCCGATGAAATAGGTCCCGCCGGCCCCTCCCGCCGTCACATTGCCGGGATCGTAAAGTCCCCAGCCGGCCAGCGGCCCGAAGCTGAATTCGTTGTAAATGGTCGTCGAACCGGTGGTGTCCTCGAATCCCGGATTGGTGACGCCCAACAGCGCGGCGGAGGAAAATCCGGAAGCCGACAGGAGAAGGGCCAGAATCAACGGTGTTGTTTTTTTCATGGGTTGGTTTTTGGAAAAAAGTTCACTCATCCACCACGGCGCTCAGCTCGCTGCGTAGGCGCAGGAATTGTTTTTGCTCGCCGGGAGCCATCGCGCGCTCGAAGTGCCACCGCCGGAATCCCGGCTCCGCGAATTCGCTCGTGTGCGAAAATCCGCTCGCTGGCACCCAGTCCACCAGGTTGCTCGAGGACTCGACCACATGGCTGAGGCCGCTCGCCTGCCTCACGCGGTCGATCGTGAATCGAACCCGTCCGCTCTCGGGCATTTCCACCCGGCTTGCGTTTTGAATCCGGCCCGCGGGCGTTTCGCCATGGATGAATTTTTGCAGGAGCGTTTGGCCATCGACCGACGAAAGCGGTTCGGTGAGATGCCCGGTCCCCGCGCCGTGGCGTTCGATCCACTCGTCGAACATCGCACGGGCCACCGTGCGTTTGCGCTCGGCCAGATGCGTGACCGCCGATCCGGGCAACGGCTGCCTCGCCACTCCAGGCCCTTCGAATTCCAACGCGGCGGGCGGCACATAGCCGCCGGGCGGGAAACCGCCGTAGGAAAACGCGGCTTCTATCTCATAACGCCCCGCTCCGAGGTGGATCGTTCCATTGCCGGAAATTTCCCCGCTCCCTCCGTCGAGCGTGACAATCGGCACGCCATTGATCCTGAGCCGACCCGTCGATCCCGTGGTGAGATGGAAGGTGTAGGCGCCCTCCTGCTCGATCGCGAGATAGCCGTGGAACCGCACCGCGAAATGATTGTTGCGAACTCCCTCGGCGGGATTGCCCCACCAATAGGGACGGATTCCGAGCCCGAGTTCCGGCACGACTCCCGAGGCCCATCCATGCAACGGCGCCTCGGGTTGGCCCGGAATGGAAACCTTCAACGCGCCGGGAAGGGACTCCCACAAATCGAACACGCGGAAGCTCGGCCATCCCGAATTTCCGTCCCACCAATTCCCCGCCGCGCCATTCCACCACCAGGCTCCGAGCGTGCCGTGGTTCCACCACTGCCAATGCACATAGTCGTAGCGCCAACCCGCCTCGTGCGCCCAACCGCGCCCGGCGAAATCCCGCACGCCCACACCCACCAAGGCCGTGTTCTTAAGGCCCTCGGGATCGGTCACCGTGAGCGTGATGGTCGCGGGCGCATCGCCCGGCAAAACCACCCGCGCCACCGCCGAGGCGGGCGTGGTGCCATCCACAAACTCCCCGCCGGGAACGCTCCAGAGGAAATCCAACGCACCGCCCTCGGGATCGGTCGAAGCCGTTCCATCCAGAGTGATCGGGCTGGAAAATCCATCGCCGAAGTTGATGCGGCGCGGCGATCCGAATCCCGGACGCGCCACCGCCACCGGCGGGCTGTTTTCCACCACGCCCGTGGTTTCATGGCGGCCATCGATTTGGTTCAAATAGTCGAGAAGCTGCTCCTGCTCCTCCGCGGGCAAATCCAGCACCCGGCGGTGCGCGGAAGCCTGCGCGAAATCCGAAGGCCCCGAGACGGTCATTGTGTCCACCACAAAGGTCCTCGGGCCGCTCGTCTCCGAATCCTCGCGCCGGATCTCGATCGTGTTCGTCGCGCCCGCCTGCAGCGAAACATTCTCCAGACGCAGACGCCGCCAATCCTCGCCCAGCCTCAACAACGGCAGCACCACCTCGTGGCGCACGCCGTTCACCAGCACCACCATCGTCGTCGGCGGGTTCCAATAGTCCCGCTCCATTCCCGGCAGAATGCGGAACTCGAGGACTCCCGTTCCCGCCACCGGGCCGCCATCCACATTCGAAAAAACCGCCGCAGCTGCGTTCGCGCCGAAGTCCACCATGCGGTCCACCGAGGAAAAGCCGCGCAATTGCGTGGTGTTGTAATCCGCCACCACCGCGCCGCCGCCCAATGTCGCCGACTCCGCCTGGATCACCGTCCCCCCCGCAATGCGAAAGACATCGTCCAACGACTCCGCCGAGCCGTCGTGCAGGAACGGCGCACCGGCCCACACGCCGAGCAGGCTGGGCGTATCGATACCCGCCAGAGCCGCTCCCAGCCTGGTTCCGGAACTCGCCCGCAGGGTTCCGACATCGTGCAGGTTCGATCCATCGGCGGAGTCCGTGTAGAGCGGATCCGCGTGGCAGGTCGCGCATTGCTCGCGCTGGAAGACCGCCTGGCCGGCGATCGCGGATTCCGTCATCAACCCGTCGTTCCCCCGGTGCGGGCTCTTGGGAATCGTCGCCGTGCCGAGCGAGGCCAGGTAGGCCGCGAGATCGTCGAGTTCCTGCGAGCGGTTGGAATTCGATTCCACCAGCGGTTCGTTCTCCACCTCGCCGTCGGGCAAAAATCCGAAACCGCCGAAATGCTGGCGGATGTCCACCGCGAAATCCTGCACCTCGTCGAAGTTCGCGCTCCAATGCAGGTGCCCGTGTCCCATGCCGCTCCTGCCGCGCAGGTCGATCGTGTTGCGCAATCCCTCGCCGCGCTGCGTGAAATCGAACACCCGGCCGTCATGCCCGCCGTCCACATGGCAGGTGGCGCACGAGATGTAGGTATCCATTCCCATGCGGTCGGACGCCTCGTAGAAGACCTTCTTCCCCTCCAAAACACGCTCCGCGAGCTTCTCGGTGGCCGCCGTGCGGATCGAGGACGCCGCCTCGCGTTTGCCGAGACGGAAAAACGAGGCCATCGGCGCGCGCGTGAGATCGCGGGTGAGAAGATTCTGGATCCACAGCGTTCCGGATTGCGGATCCAGCGCCACGCCCTGAGGAGCGGACCCTGCCGGGATTCGCAGGGTCAGCGTGCGGCTCGGCGAGGTTTGGAACATCATCGTGTCGAACACCGCCACATCGTTCTTGCCCTGCAGCGCCACGAACATCCAATCCCCGAGCGGGGAAAATTCCAGCGCCGCCGGCGACTCGCTGTTGTCGATATCCGTGCGCAGCGACCACTGGCGCGGCTGCCCGAAAATCTCGCCGATGACCACCGTCGCCTCGGGCTCCCAGATTTGGGCCAGCGGCGCGTTCAGGTCGATCGCTCCCATCATCGCGCGCACCGTGTGCTCGGGCGTGAGATCGGCGTTCACCGCCGTGGTTTCGAGGTTGTAGGCGTTGTAGGTTTTGTTCTGAGAAAACCAACGCCCGCGCATCGTCTGGTCCTTCTTGGCCACGAACCACGCCATCGAATGGTCCGGCGCGATCGCCACATCGGCGATGTGGTTCGGAACCCCCTTGCCCTGCGACGGCCCGTCGAACGGCATCGTTTGCGAATTCGTTCCGCCGCCATCCTTCCTCAGCCGGATTTCGCGCCGCAGCGTCATCGCATCGACATTCACATCCCACACCACGCCGTGCGTCTCGGGGGAAATGAAGCGCGCCACCAGCGCCCGCGAGCCATTTCCGGTGATCGCCACCGCGCGCGCCGTCGGCCCCAATTCCAAACGCCCGAGTTCCCCGTAGGTGGCGGCGTTGAATTTGATCAACTGCCCGTTCCCCGCATCGCCCGCCGCGCGGAATTGCGTGGTCGCCAGCGCGAACGATCCGTCGCGCGAGATCGCCACACCCGCCGGGGCGCTACCATAGCCGGTGTAGATTTGTTGCTTCACCGCGCCATCGGCGGCGTTCAGCACCACGATCCGGTCCGCATCCAAGCACGCCACCCACACATCGCCATTCGAGGCCACCGCGAGACTGCGCGGATCCACCGAAGGCTCGCCCAGCGAGGCGGCGAGATCGTTTTCAAACAAGACAACTCCCGTGTCCGCATCCACCGCCGTGACCGAATCGTTGTCGGGATTCACCGTCCACACCTTGCGACCCGCCGCATCCACCGCCACCGGCGAGGATTTGGTGGGCAACGGCCCGGCAGGCGTTGCGGCCACCGAGATCGTGAGAGCTTCCACCGCCAGATTGTTTGCGGCATCGCGCACTTGCACCTTGGCGGAAAACCGTCCCGCCCCGGCGAAGGTTTTCGCCACCGTGCTGTTCGTGCTCCACTCGCGCGAGGACTCCTCGTCGCCGAACGAGAAGCGATACTCGAGCGCGTCGTTTTCGGGATCCGTCGCCGAAACAGTGAACTCCACCTCCACGCCAGGAGCCACCGGAGCGGGCGTCGCCGTGAAATTTCCGATCTCCGGCGAGCGGTTGCCGGCGGTGAGATTTCCACCGGTCGAAAAACTGAACGCGTAGCCCTCGATGCCGTTGCCCGCGGCGTCCTTGATTCCCCCTTGCGGAATCACCACCTCGTAGGTCGTGTCCTCCGCCAGCGCCTGCTTGGGCGTGATGGTCAGCACATCGTCGTGCGAAAACGAAGTCCAGCAATCCACCGCCGCGCCGCCGCCCGCCGGACGCAGGATCACCGAGTCGCCATTGACGATCGTGTAGCTCTCCAGCGTCTCGTGGATCAAAAGACTCACCGGCGCGCGCGTGGGATAATTCGTCTGGCCGTTGCGCGGAATGTGGTAGCCGACAAACGGCGCGCGGTTGTCGGGGCCTTCCTGATGCGCCCAGATCGCGATGCCGTTCGCGTTTCCCGGCAAACCGCCGGTGACCAGATACGGACCGAGCGGCATCATGTATTGGCTCGTCTCCGCCGGATCCTGGATCGTGCCCGGACGCGTCCCGCCGCCGGTTTCGTTGAATTCCAACACCGGCGTGAGCGTTTCCATGTTGATCTTGTGGCGCCGCGCGAAAACGAACTCATCCTGCGCCTGCGCGTAGGGCACATCGGAATTGAAGCTCCATCCGGAAGTGCCCGTCATATCCAGCGACTTCACCAGCCGCAGATTCGTGGGATCGCTCCAATCAACCACATCCACCGTGTTCGTGTCCCGCCGCGCGAGGATCACATAGTTGCGCCACAGCACCGGCAGATACGCGCCGAGAAACCCGCTGATCCTGTCCAGCAGCACCGGCTCCCGCGCCGGCGTCTCGAAAACCGGCGAAATGTCGAACGCCGCCACACCGCGTTTCGACTCGTCCGAGGCCACGATCAAAATATTTCCCATCAGGATGTGGATGCCGTCCACGCCGTGTCTCGCCAGGCCGTCCCACGAGTGGAAAGTCGTCGCGCCGGACGAGACGAAGAACGGCGTGATGTCCGCGGAGCCGCTGGAATACTGGTGCCAGTTGAACGGCACGCGCCACGGCCAGAACACCCCGCGCCCGCCCCACACCGGCCACGACTCGGGATTTCCCTGCAGAATGTTCACGCCCTCGGATTGGCGCATCACGATGTTGTTCATCCATGGCCCGACCTTCGTGTGTCCATGGTTGCCATCGTCGCTGATGATCGGCATCCCGCCGCCCTGCCAGCCCGCCGCCTGCGACCGCGCGACCAGATCCGCCGTGGTGTCGACCAGCGAGGCGATGTCGCCGGGATCCGACCAACTCCACTGCGTCTGACCGCCGGCATTCACCCAATTCGAATACAAATGCCCGTTGTGGTAGGCGACATTCGTGACGCGGAAACTCGTCTGCCGGAACAAAACCTCGCCCGGCGTGAGCTGCAAATCCGGCCCGTTCGGAAACGCATTCGGCACCGGAGGAATCTCCGCGAGGAGTGGAAGAGGGAGGAATAACGCCACAACAAGGCGCACAATTTTTTTCACCGGAAATTGGAATTTCATGCGGAAAAAGGTGGGTTGTGTTCGAGTGGGGGGATCGAAAAATTGGTTGCAAGATTTGCGATGAAAGGATGCTCTGCAAGAATTTTTTTTGAAAAAATTTTGCGCCCGGAGTGGTGGCGCGTGTTTTGCGTGGTGCCGAGAAGCCAAGCCGGAAACAACTCAGCGAGTGCGCTCAGGAAGGGAATGGTTTTCATGATCGGTATTATAAGAAACCCAAGCCGAGCCGAATAACTCCAAACCCAGCCTGTTTTCTGATTGGTCGAAATTTTTCCCGAAGTTTGCAGAAATTTTTTTGGATTTTTTTTGACCGCCGATTTCCGCTCCTACCCCATCTTTGAGAAGTGGGATCCGTTTGAAAAATCGACCGCCGCCTCACCGGTCCCGGGGAGCACGCCCGCCTCGGGCGTCCCGGCTCGCGCCCTCGCGGGCCGGTTGGAAAAAAATGCGGCCGCCGGCCGGTGGATGTTTTCGACAATTCGGGCGCGGGGGCGCACCCGACAGCACCCGAGGGCGGACGCACTCCCCGGGACCTTGCGCTGCCGCGCAATTTTTGGAGCGTGATGCTGTTTCCGAATTGGCAGTCTTCGCGGGAGCGGGTGCATGGCGGGTGCGAGGTCCGATGCCGGTTGACATTGCCGAGCCGCTCGTTATGCCCTACGAAAACCCCATGGCAAACCTCACCAAGCGCGATCTCGTCATCGCGATCTCCGAAAAAACCGGCCTCATCCAGCAGGATGTTTTCTCGGTCGTCCAACTCACCCTCGATGGAATCACTGAGGCGCTCGCAACCGGGCGCGGCGTGGAACTGCGCGAGTTCGGCGTGTTCAAGACCC
>JBMOIA010000074.1:0-6686 GCA_049317565.1 Terrimicrobiaceae bacterium
AAATAATTCCAGCGGAAAATACCACAATCGAGACGATTCGAAATATGTCGCGGCCCGACAGTATGAAAATTTTTACGACTTAGATAGGTAAGCCATGCTTGAAAAGCGACATCAGTCCAACAACAAGCACAAGTATGATGACCGCAAGCACCAAGAGACACCCGGAATCGCGCAATTTGTCCTTTCTCGTGGGCTTGACATGCCTGCCGCAAATCTCAGCGACTCGCACAGATTCAAAATCAGCGTCAACGGAATCCGGAAGTTTTATGACCCCGCCGGTCTCAATGGCTTTTACAATAGCCTCCTTGAGGATGGTGAGTCCCTCCTTGTCACCGCTGATGCCGCCATCATAATCGCCATATCGATCAGTGACAGCTAACCACGGCTTCTTTTCAGGTTGGCTCATATTTTTATGGATTCCGGGAGGTTGACCAGGGCGCGGTTCGTCAGTGTTTTTTGGCTTTGCGGCGCAGGAACGCTTCGGCGGCGCGGAGGTCGGCCGGGGTGTCGATGCCCGGGCCGGCGGGTTTGGTCATGACGACGCGAATGGCGGCGCCGTGCTCGAGGGCGCGGAGTTGCTCGAGTTTCTCGGATTTTTCGAGTGGGGTTTGTTTCCACTTTACGAAATCGAGGAGGAATTTCCGCCGGTAGGCGTAGATGCCGAGGTGGCGGAGCCGTGCGGGGTGGGCATCGCCATCGCGGTCGTGGGGAATCGGGCTGCGGGAGAAATAGAGGGCGTTGCCATCGAGGGAGGTGACGACTTTCACGCAATTCGGGTTTGCGAGGTCCGCCGGTGCGAGGGGGCAGGCGGCGGTGGACATTTGGAGGGATTTGTCTGCAGCAAGGGCGGCGATGAGTTTCGAGACGAGGGCGGGTTCGATGAAGGGCTCGTCGCCTTGGACATTCACAATGGTGTCGAAGCCGTGGAGCTTTTTTGCGACCTCGGCGATGCGGTCGGTGCCGCTCGGGTGGCGGGGCGAGGTGAACGAAACTTCCGCCCCGAATTCAAAGGCGGCTTCGGCCACGCGCATGTCGTCCGTGGCGATGATGACGGTGTCGGCGGAGCGGACTTTCGTGCAGCGCTCCCAGACATGGCGGAGGATTGGCTTGCCGGCGAGGGGGAGGAGGGGTTTCCCGGGGAGGCGCGTGGATGCCCAGCGGGCGGGGATGACGATGGCGGCTTTCGGCATGCGCGAGGCTTAGCGCGCGGGGGTTCCGGGGGCGATCCAGAAAAACTGTTGAGTGCCGGAGCGGCGGAAGCCAGTCTTTCCGTTCCTATGGTTGTCTCACCCAAAATCCGTGGATTCATTTGCACCACCGCGCACCCGGCCGGCTGCGCCAAGCATGTCGCCGACCAGATCGCCCATGTGAAAAAGAACGGCCCGATTGCGGGCGGGCCGAAGAAGGTTTTGGTCATCGGATCCTCGACCGGCTACGGGCTGGCTTCGCGCATTGCGGCGGCCTTCGGCAGCGGGGCGGCAACGGTGGGCGTGTTTTTCGAGCGCCCCGCCGAGGCCGGGCGGACGGCGACTGCGGGTTGGTATAATTCCGCGGCCTTCGAGCGCGAGGCGAAGGCGGCCGGTCTCTATGCGAGGTCTTTCAACGGCGATGCCTTCTCGGATGCGATGAAGCAGGAGGTTTGTGCGGCCATCAAGGCCGACCTCGGGCAGGTCGATTGCGTGGTTTACAGCCTCGCCTCGCCCCGCCGCACGCACCCGAAAACCGGCGAGGTTTTCAAATCCGTGCTCAAGCCGATCGGCGGCTCCTACACGAACAAGAACCTCAACACCGGCACCGGGGAGGTGAATTCCGTTTCGATCGAGCCGGCGAACGACGAGGAAACGGCGCATACCGTGGCGGTGATGGGCGGCGAGGATTGGGAGATGTGGATGGATGCGCTGAATGCCGCCGGCGTGCTCGCGCCTGGCGTGAAGACGGTTGCGTATTCCTACATCGGGCCCGTGCTGACCTGGCCGATCTACAAAAACGGAACGATCGGCCGCGCGAAGCAGGACCTCGAACGCGCCTGCGCCGCCATCAACTCCAAACTCGCGCCGCTGGGCGGGAAGGCTTGGGTTTCCGTGAACAAGGCGCTCGTCACGCAGGCGAGTTCGGCGATCCCCGTCGTGCCGCTCTACATTTCGATCCTCTACAAAATCATGAAGGCCGCCGGCACCCACGAGGAGTGCGCGGAGCAGATGGACCGGCTTTTCCGCGACCGGCTCTCGCAAGCCTCGCCCGCCGTGGATACCGAAGGGCGGATCCGCGTGGACGATTGGGAAATGGCCGACGAAGTGCAGAAAGTCATCGCCGAACGCTGGGAGAAGGTGGACACGGCGAACCTCGGTGAACTCGCCGATTTCGCCGGATACCAGGCGAGCTTCCTGCGGCTCTTTGGGTTCGGCCTCGACGGCGTGGACTACGCGGCCGATGTGGACCCCGCCGTGGCGATCCCGTCGATTGCCTGAGCCGGGGGAGTTTTTTCCGACCCAATGAAAATCCAACGCGCACTGGTCTCCGTTTCCGACAAGTCGGGGATCGTGGACTTCGCCAAAGCCCTCGCCGCACGCGGGGTCGAAATCCTCTCCACCGGCGGGACCGCCAAGGCCTTGAAAGATGCCGGTGTGGCGACGGTCGAGGTCTCGCAATTTACGGCCTCGCCCGAAATCCTCGAGGGGCGGGTCAAGACGCTGCACCCGAAAATCCACGGCGGGCTCCTGTATTTGCGCGGCAACGAGGAGCACGAGGAACAGGCGAAGGCACACGGCATCCGGCCGATCGACCTCGTGGTGGTGAACCTCTATCCGTTCGAGGCCACGATCGAGCGCGAGGGGACCACCCTTGCCGAGGCGATCGAGCAGATCGACATCGGCGGCCCCTCGATGATCCGCAGCGCGGCGAAAAATTACCAATCGGTCTGTGTGGTGACCGACCCCGCCGACTACGCCGCAGTGCTCGAGGACTTGAAGGAAGAGGATGGCGGCACCACACGCGCGCTGCGCGAGCGGCTGGCGATCAAGGCATTCGCCACCACCTCCGCCTACGACTCCGCCATTTCGAATTACCTGAACCGCGAGCAGGAAACCTGCAGCCGATTCCGGCTGGAGCTTCCGCTCGAAATGAGGCTCCGCTACGGCGAGAACCCGCACCAGCAGGCCGAACTCTACGGCGACTTCGGCTCGCATTTCGAGAAGCTCCACGGGAAGGAACTTTCCTACAACAACATCCTGGACATCAGCGCGGCCGCCAACCTGATCGCGGAATTTTCCAAACCCACCGTCGCGATCCTCAAACACACGAACCCCTGCGGCGTGGGGACCGACCCCGACCTGCGCGAGGCTTGGGAAAAGGCGTTCGCGACCGACAAGCAGGCGCCGTTCGGCGGCATCATCATTTGCAACCAGCCGGTGACGCTCGCGCTCGCGAAGGCGATTTGCGAAATTTTCAGCGAGGTCATCATCGCACCGGAGTTCGAGTCCGAGGCGCGCTCGCTCCTGCAGAAAAAGAAAAACCTGCGGCTCATGCGGCTCTTGAAGGCGCCGGCGGAAGCCGGGCGCGACATGCGCAGCGTGGTCGGCGGGCTGCTGGTGCAGGATTCCGATTCGGCAGACCTGCCGGAACTCGAGCACAAGGTCGTCACGGCGCGCCCGCCCACCAAGGCCGAGATCGAGGCGATGGAATTCGGGTGGAAGGTTGTGAAGCATGTGAAGTCCAATGCGATCGTTTACGCGAGCAAGGACCGGACGCTGGGAATCGGCGCCGGGCAGATGTCGCGGGTGGACGCCTCGCGCATTGCGGTCTGGAAGGCGCAGGAGGCGGGGCTTTCGCTCAAAGGCAGTGCGGTTTGCAGTGATGCATTTTTCCCATTCCCCGACGGGCTCATCGCCGCCGCCGAGGCGGGTGCCACGGCCGCCATCCAACCCGGCGGCTCGGTGCGCGATGCCGAAGTGATCGAAGCCGCCAACGCGAAGGATGTGGCGATGGTCTTCACCGGCACGAGGCACTTCCGGCATTGAGGAATTCCAACACGGAGGAAGGCGGTTGATGGGGAAAATTGCCGCCATCACCTGCGGTCCCGCGTATGCGCCGATCGATTCGGTCCGGCGCATCACGAATTTTGCGACCGGTGAAATCGGGACGCTGCTCGCGGAGGAATTGTCGGTGCTCGGATGGGAGGTCTTTTGCCTGAGGGGTGAAGGCTGCACGGCTGCGCCACCGCGGGCGGCCAAGGTGCTTGGCTTTTCAACAAACGAATCACTGGCGGCGGTTCTCGGAACGCTTCCGGCCGAAAC
Source organism: Terrimicrobiaceae bacterium (assembly GCA_049317565.1). GTDB lineage: Bacteria > Verrucomicrobiota > Verrucomicrobiia > Chthoniobacterales > Terrimicrobiaceae > UBA967. The sequence continues at coordinate 4,293 of JBMOIA010000074.1, forward strand.
GGCGGCGGTTTTCCATGCGGCGGCGCTTTGCGACTTCGAAGTCGCCGGGATTTCCGGCGGGGACGGTCGGGGGAAAATCTCCAGCCGCGGAGGGGAAATCTCTTTGCGCCTGCGCCCTGCGGAAAAGCTCCTGCCCAAGCTCCGCGGGTTTTTTCCGAATGCGGAAATTTTCGGATGGAAATTCGAGTGCGACGGCGGGCGCGGTGGGGCCCTCGCAGCCGCCAAGGGCCAGATTGAGGAATCGGGCACGAGCGGTTGCGTGGTCAACGGCCCCGCGTTTGGAACCGGGTTTGGGCTTTTGTTGCCCGACGGGGTGCTGCGGGAATTTGCCGACAAGCGGTCGCTGGCGAAGGCGCTGGCGGCGATGGTTGCGGATTCCTAATTGCGCGGGCGGCTTGGCGGGGTTATTCCTGCGGGTCCAAGCCGGCGTGGCGGAATTGGCAGACGCGCGCGACTCAAAATCGCGTTCCCTCGGGAGTGTGGGTTCGAGCCCCTCCGCCGGTAGTTTGGTGGTTCGACAGCAGGTGGAGGTTCGGTTTGCGCCCTCCGGTTACAGGATTTTTTTTAGGAAGGGGGCGGTGTGGCTGGTTTTGGATTGGGCGATTTTTTCGGGGGTGCCGACTGCGATGATTTTTCCGCCGCGGGACCCGGCTTCGGGGCCGATGTCCAGGATGTGGTCGGCTTCGGCGATGATGTCCAGGTGGTGCTCGATCACGACAACGGTTCCGCCTTCGTCGACCAACCGGTGGAGGACCTGGACCAGTTGCGCGACATCGTGGGCGTGGAGGCCGATGGTGGGTTCCTCCAAGACATAGAGGATGGATTTGCCCTTGCGGGTGGTGCGGATTTCCTCGGCGGCGGAGGTGGCGCGGCGGGCGAGTTGGGTGACGAGCTTGATGCGCTGGGCTTCGCCGCCGCTCAAGGTGGGGCTGGGTTGGCCGAGCTTGAGGTAGCCGAGTCCGGTTTCTTGGAGGAGCGAGAGCGGGCGGCGGATTTTTGGGTGGCTGGCGAAGAACTCGACGGCTTGTTCGATGGTCATGTCCATCACATCGCCGATGGATTTTCCGTTGTAGAGGATTTCGAGGGTGGAGGGGTTGTAGCGGCGGCCGGAGCAGTCCTGGCAGGGCATGTAGGAGGCGGGGAGGAAATTCATCTCGAGCTTGATGACGCCCTGGCCGAGGCAGGCTTCGCAGCGGCCGCCCTCGTTGTTGAAGGAGAAGCGGCTGTTCGTGTAGCCGCGCATGCGGGCGGCGGGGAGGCTGGCGAAGAGTTTTCGAATTTCGTCGAAGACCTTCACATAGGTGGCGGGCGTGGAGCGGGAGGTTTTGCCGATCGGGGATTGGTCGACCTCGAGGACGCCGCCGAGGTTTTCGAATCCGCTGATGCCGGTGTGGAGGTCGGAGTGCAGCGGGGCGCGTTTGCGGGTGAGGGCGTCGCGCACGGCGGGGACGACGATGCCGCGAATGAGCGTGGATTTGCCGGACCCGGAGACGCCGGTGAGGACGGTGAGGCGGTGGAGGGGGATGCGGACGGATTCGTTTTGGATGTTGTGGAGGCGGCAGCCTTTGAGTTCCAGCCACTGGTCGGCGGCGGGGCGGCGTGATCCGCGGAGCGGGTGCTTCATCGGCTCGCGGAGGGCGCGGGCGGTGTGGGAGGTCGGGTGCTCGAGGATTTCGGCGAGGGTTCCGCTGGCGACGACTTCGCCGCCGCGGCTGCCGGCGCCGGGGCCGAGGTCGATGATGCGGTCGGCGCGGCGCATGGTTTCCTCGTCGTGCTCGACGACGACGAGGGAGTTGCCTTTTTTGGCGAGGGTTTGGAGGGCGTCGAGGAGGCGTTCGTTGTCGCGGGGGTGGAGGCCGATGGTGGGCTCGTCCAGGACATAGAGGACGCCGCGGAGGTTCGAGCCGAGCTGGGCGGCGAGGCGGATGCGCTGGGACTCGCCGCCGGAGAGGGTTTTCGCGCTGCGGTCGAGCGAGAGGTAGTCGAGGCCGACTTTCGCGAGGAACTCGAGGCGCTGGGTGATTTCGGCGAGGATGTCGCGGGCGACCTCGGCGGCGGGGCCGGTGAATTTCAGCGTGCCGGAGAGCGAGAGGGCGTCGGCGGCGGGGGAGCGGGTGAAATCGGCGATGGAGGTTTTCCCGATGCGGACATGGGTGGCGGTTTCGTTGAGGCGGGTGCCTTTGCAGATCGGGCAGGGGCGGGGTTCGCCGTCCTCGAGTCCCTCGTGGCGGCGCTCCTCGTCGAGTTCGGCCTCGATGGCGGTTTCGAAATTGCCATCGCCCGAGCCGAGGCCGCGCCAGACTTCGCCGAAGCCGCGGCAGTGGCCGCACCAGCCGTGGGGGGAGTTGAAGGAAAAGAGGCGGGGGTCGAGGGGCTCGAAGGCGCGCTGGCACG
>JBMOIA010000075.1:0-6581 GCA_049317565.1 Terrimicrobiaceae bacterium
GACCGCCGCACGATCTGCATTTCCAGCCAGGTCGGCTGCGCCTACGGCTGCAAATTTTGCGCCAGCGGCCTCGACGGCTGGAAACGCCACCTCACAGCCGGCGAGATCGTCGCCCAATTCCTCCGCGCCGAGGCCGAGGGCGGCGAAAAAATCAACAACATCGTCTTCATGGGCATGGGCGAGCCGCTCGCGAACTACGACAACCTCCTCCGCGCAATTTCCATCCTGAACGCGCCATGGGGCGTCGGCATCGGCGCCCGGCACATGACGGTTTCCACCTCCGGCCTCGTCCCCCAAATCCGCCAACTCGCCGCCCAGCCGCTCCAGATCCGCCTCGCCATCTCGCTGCACGGCGCGTCCGACGAAGTCCGCAGCCGCATCATGCCGGTGAACAAAAAATACCCCCTCGCCGAACTCCTCGCCGCCTGCACCGACTACACCCGCGCGAAAAAACAAAAAATCACCTTCGAATACATCCTCATCCGCGGCGTCAACGACATGCCGGAAGAAGCCCGCCTCCTCGCCTCCCACGCCGCCGCCCTCCGCGCGAAAGTCAACCTCATCCCCTACAACACTGTGGACGGCCTCGAATGGGAACGCCCGGACCAGGCTGCGCAGGAGCGCTTCCTCGGCATCCTCCGGTCCGCCGGCGCCGAGGCCACGCTGCGTCGCGAGAAGGGTCACGACATCGCCGCCGCCTGCGGCCAGCTCCGCCTGCAAACCCAAAAATCCTTTGCAGCCCCGCCGGTGTTGAATTAGCGGTTCTTTGATGGCCGACGACGACGAGCCGACCGACGGGGTTTGGGACGAATACGCTTGGGAGCGCTTTCTGCGCGAGCAGGACAAGAACACCGAGAAATACTTCAAGCTCCTCGAGGAATACATGGACCACCCGGAGCGCGACGAAATCATCGCCGACGCCATGGGATGGAGCGTTTTCGAAGGCGCCGAGGGGGACGACCGCTTTGAAAATTTCCTCGGCGAACACGCCGAATTCCTCACCGACGACGAGGAGGAGGAGTTCGACAGCGAGTTCGAGGAATTCACCCAATCCCCCGTTTACAGCGACACCCTCCGCCTCCACCGCTGGATCAACCGCCTCCTCGACCGCCGCGCCGACCTCCGCGAAAACCCCGACGCTGCCGTGTTCGCCGCGCGCTCGGCCGTTTGCGGCGCCAAGCTCGCCGCCGCCCTCTGCGGGCACGAGACCACCGAACTCGGCATGACCATCGCCTACCTCAAGCGCGCCCTCCACGCCGCGAACGATTCCCTCGCCGCCCTCGCGAGGCTCGTGGATTCGGGCTCACTCGACCGCCGCCGCGCCGCATTCGGCCGCCGGCATGTCTTCGCCATTCGCAACGCCATCGTCCAGCACCTCGGCGAAAACCGCCTGAAATGGCGCGAGCGCCACGGCGGGAACTGACCCGCATCGCCCCGTTTTTGAGAAAAAACTTGCCCGGTGATACCAGCGGGGCAATCGTTTCGGGGCGGTTACTCGGTTGCCAAGCGTTGGCCTAAGTATCCTCGCCAAGACCTTTCACCAAACCGAAAAGCTCCAAGCATGCCCTCACCTAGTCGCCCGAGCCAACTTGACCTGCTGATTCATTGTTCCGGATCGCACGGCACGGTTGCTGACCAAATCCACCGTCAGGCCTGCGCGTTTCACGAGCTCGGCCTGAATATTCTTGTCCTGTGCAGCCCGAACTTCGTCCGCACCCGAGCGGCTGACTACCCGGTTCTCCCCTGCCTTCTGGAAGGCGCCACCGGCGGCACCAGCAACATCATGTCGCGCAAGGTGGCCAAATCTTTCCAGACCCTCGTCAACCAACTGCGCTTCGGCTGGGAAGTCTTCCACCGCAAACCCGTCATCGTGCTTTCCGGCAGCCATGTCACCTCGCAGTCCGCCATTTGGGTTTGGCCGCACATGCTGGCATCGCTTTTCCGGAAAACCATCTACACGACCAACCTCCACTTCTCCACGCGCGAGCACAACCTCGGCCCGAAATGGTGGCAAAATCTCAACGCCGCGCTCTCGTTCCGCCCGTTCCGAATTGGCATTGCCCATAAACGATTCGCCCACCCGTCGCCGGTGCCATCGTTCATCAAGACCGTTGAGGTCCCGCTCGGACCCGAGCGCCATGCGAACATCCGCGAAAATCCCAAGACCATTCGCCGCCGCTGGAAAGTCGGCCGGGGCAAAAAGGTCTTCCTCGCCTTCGGCCCCGTGCGCAACCACAAGAACATCGACCTCGCCATCCGCGCTCTTGCCGACAACCCCGAAGCCCATCTGGTCATCCTTGGCTCGGTCCCCACTCACAAGGACCGTCCTATTAAATACTACCAGATGCTTGCCGAAGACCTCGGCGTCTCGAAACGCCTCTACATCTCCGAGGAATTCATTCCCGACGAAAAGCGCGTCAGCCATTTCCAAGCCGCTGACTTCATCATGCTCACCTACTCGTCGGCTTACCACTCGCAGAGTGCCACGCTCTCCACCGCCGTCGCCGCTCGCCGCATGGTCCTTGGTTCCAGCGGCAACAGCCCCATGCGCGACCTCGTCCGCCACTTCGGCCTCGGTGTTTATGTGGACCCCGATTCGAGCGAGGCCATCGCCGATGCCATGGCCACGCTGCTCCACGCGAAATTCCCGCAACCCGATTGGCGCGGCTTCGAGGAATTCGCCACATGGGAAACAAACGCCACCCGCATCCTCCAAGCAGTGAGCGACTATGTGGCAGGCAGGCCGCTCCCCGGAAGGCTCTTCGAGGGACTCGAGGACGAGGCCGCTCCCCAGGTTGAACTTCTCCGTGCGGAGGACTTCGCGCCGGCACCGAAGGCCCGCAAACCTCAAAAACCCCGCGCCGTGCGCAAAGCGGCCGAACCCGCCGTCATCGCATCCGAAGAAAAACCCGCCGCTCGCGAAACTCGGCCGCCGGCCAAAGCTCCCAAGCCCACCCGCAAGCCTCGCGCTCCGAAAGAATCTCCGAAAGAAGTCCAGCCAGCCCCTGCCGCCAAGCGCCCGAGGGGCCGTCCCCGCAAAAATCCCGAAGCGGCTCCAGCACCTGTTGCAGCCATCGCCGAACCAGTCCCTCAACGCCGCCGGGGCCGTCCGCCAAAAAATCCCGCAGCAACTGTGGAACCCACCCCAGCCCCGGCTTCCGCGCCAGTTTCAGTCACTCCCAAGCCCTCACCGGAAATCCCGCCAGCCCCGGCCGCGACTGCCGTTCCCGAGCCTTCTCCACAGCCGGCTCCGCAACCAACCACCCCGCCTCCCGCCGCTCCGGAGCCCTCTTTTCCCCAGCCCAGCGGCATCCTCTCGCGAGCCTTCGAATCCTCGCGCCTCCGCACCTCGCGCCCGCTGCCCGTTTTTGTCAGCACGGCGAATATTTTTGCCCACTCCGCAAAATCCGCCGCTCCGCAGACCGACTCCAATGGTCATGCGAATGGTGGAAATGGTTCGGTTGGCAACGATTCCGCACCTCGCCCCCGCCGCGGGCGCAAAAAAGCCCTCGCCGCCTAATTCCGCGTGCCTCCACCCGACGGCGAAGCCCATTCCGAGCCCCCCGCCGAAACGGAAGCCCCCGCTGCCCGTGCCCATCCCCTGCGCGACGCGCTGATAAAAATCCTTCAGGCCGCGGTCACCATCGGCCTCCTGTGGTGGCTCCTGCACGACCCCGCCCGCCGCCAAGACATGGCCGATGCCATTGCCCGCGCGGACTGGCGCTGGATGCTCGCCGCCCTCGTCGCGGCCGGCTTCTGCGAACTTTTCGGAATCCTGCGCTGGCAACTCTTCCTCGAGATGCTCCACCTCCGCGTTCCATTCGCCGAAACCACCCGCCTCTTTTTCATCGGCGCCTTCTTCAACCAATTCCTCCCCGGCACCACGGGCGGCGATGTGGTCCGCGTCCTCTACCTCATGCGCGACCACCCGGAGCACCGCACCGCCGGCTTCCTCAGCGTCGCCATCGATCGCCTCTTCGCCGTCCTCGTCCTCGTCGCCATGGGCCTCTTCTTCGCCTGGTGGCGGGCCGATTGGTTCGCGAAAAGCGCCGCCGTCTCGGGCGTGATGCAGGTCTTCGCCCTCATACTCGCCGTCATGGCGGTCGGCCTCGTCGCCTCGTTCGTTCTCACCACCCGCCACCTCGTCGAGCGCCTGCCCGAGCGCCTCCCGTTCCGCAGCCGCATCGTGAAACTCTCCGGCCTCTGGCAGCTCTGCATCGAAAACCGCCGCGAGGCCGTCCTCGGCGCCCTCCTCACCATCCCCATGCTCCTCTCGTTTTTCGCCGCGTTCTATTTCGTCGGCCTCGCCTTCACCGCCAAGGTCGGCTTCATGGACATGATGTCCATCATGCCGCTCGTCACCGCCGTCTCCTCGCTCCCCGTCAGCCTCAACGGCATGGGCGTGCGCGAAGCCCTCCTCGACCAGCTCCTCTTCGAACTCTGCGCCGCCGCGAAAGGCACCGGCCTCCTCATCTCGGTCGCCGGGATGCTTGTTTACCTGCTCTGGGGGCTGCCCGGCGGATGGTTCTATCTCGCGCGCCGCCGCGCCGCCCGCGCCGCGAAATGACCACCCACTGGTTCGCATTCAGCGCCGCGGATTTCTCCTACGCCTTCCTCAGTGTTCTGCTCGAGGGCGTCCCGTTCATCCTCTTCGGCACACTCCTCTCGGGCCTCATCGACCAATTCCTCCCCGCCCGCGCCATGTCCCGCTTCATTCCGCGCAATGCCGTTCTCGGCGTCTGCATGGGCGGCGCGCTCGGCATCATCTTCCCCATGTGCGAATGCGGCATCGTCCCCGTCATCCGCCGCCTCATCGGCAAGGGCCTCCCGGTCGCCAACGCCATCGCCTACATGCTCGCCGCGCCGATCGTGAACCCGATCGTCGCCGTGAGCACATGGGCTGCATTTCGCGGCCAGGGCGCCGAGGAATTCACCGTCCTGCGCCTCGCTCTCGGGTATTTTGTCGCGGTCCTCGTGGGCTTTGCCGTCCTGAATCTCCCGCTCCAGGCGGTCCTCCGCAAAAAAGTCCTCGAAGAAGCCGCCCTCGCCGGTCCCGAATCCCAAGGCACTCCCGCAAAAAAACTCCCCGCCCGCCTGCTCGCGGCCATGGATGCGAGCGTCCGGGATTTCCTCGATGTCATGGTTTTTTTCATCCTCGGCGTCGCGGTGGCCTCGCTCTTCGGCACGGCCGTGAACCAATCCCTCCTCCTCCCGCTCGCCCTCGATGACCGCCTCGCCATCCCCTCGATGATGGGCCTCGCGGGCATCCTCTCGCTGTGCAGTTCCTCGGACGCCTTCATCGCCGCGACATTTGTTTCCTTCCCAGCGGTTGCGAAACTCGCCTTCCTGGTTTTCGGTCCCATGATGGACCTCAAGCTCCTCTTCATCTACAGCGCGGTCTTCACCCGACGCTTTGTCGCGGGGCTCGCGCTCGGTCTCTTCATCCTCATCGGCCTGCTCTGCCTCCGGCTCGCCGCCGTGTTCACATGAGCCAAATCCCTTCCCGATACGCGGCCTCCGGCATTCTCATCGTTTGGTCCGCCGTCCTGTTCTACTTCTGGGCCTCGGACCGCATCGCCTCCTATCTCCACCCCTCCTTCCACATCCCGGTCATCGCCACGGCCATCGTCCTCGGCATCCTCGCCATCATCCTTGTCTTCGCGCCAGCACCCGAATCCTACGGCTGCGACTCCCGCCGCAAAGGCCCGTTCGCGGGCGGCCCCGTCGCCCTTGCCATCCTCGTCATCCCGGTCCTCGCCACCGTGAAAACCTCCCAAAGTTCCTTCGGCGCCACCGCCGTCCTCAACCGCGGCATCATCCAGGACATCGGCTCGCTCGCCGGCTACCAGCCGCCCATGGAACCGCTCCTGCCCGGCGAATCCACAGTGGGCGAGGGGACCATGATGGATCCCTCGCTCTATCTGCGGAAGGACGCCGACGGCCGCATCCTCGCCGAAACCGTGGACCTCATGTATGCCGCCTCGGACGAAACCATGCGCTCGGACTTCGACGGCCACCAGGTCGAGGTCGTCGGCCAAATCCTCCCCGCCCGCACCGACAACCCCTCCGGCGACCGCTTCCACCTCGTCCGCATGTTCATCATGTGCTGCGCCGCCGATGCCCGCCCCGCCGGCATCAACATCGAAAAAACCGGCGGCACGGAATTCCCCGAAATGTCCTGGGTCAAGGTCCGCGGCCGCGCCACATTCCCCGTCGAGAACGGCCGCCACTCCGCACTCGTCGTCGCCGAATCCATCGAAGAAACCGAACCGCCCCGCGAATCCTTCATTTATTGAACACATGAAAAAACTCCCGCTGCTCCTGCTCCTCCTCGCCCTCCCGTCCATCCAGGCCGCCCGCGCCGATCTCCAAGGCGCGTGGATTTCCTCGGTCCACAATATCAACTGGCCCTCCAAACAAGGCCTCCCCGCCGCCGCCCAGAAAGCCGAAGCCATCCGCCTCCTCGAGGCCGCCCGCTCCGCCGGCCTCAATGCCGTCATGCTCCAGGTCCGCCCCGAGAGCGACGCCCTCTACGAGTCCCGCCTCGAGCCCTGGAGCCGCTTCCTCACTGGCACACAGGG
>JBMOIA010000076.1:0-6455 GCA_049317565.1 Terrimicrobiaceae bacterium
TACCACGACCCCGACGATCTGGTGCGGCTGGGGAGGGATTGCGAGCGGCTCGCGCTCGCCCGCGGCGTGCGGTTCCATGTCGAGGACCGGGTCCTCGTGCATGGAAACCGCGCGATTGTTTTCCGCGACTGAAGCGGGACTACTCCGCGTATTTCACCGAGCAGCCGTAGGCTTCGGTCTTCGGTGTGGTGACCGGTTTTCCGGCGAGAACCTCATCGAGCGCGGCGCTGACATGGTTCGTGGCGCCTGCGATGTCGCCCGGATTGGTGGACGGCTTGTCATCGATGGCGCCGTGGTAAACGAGGATGCCCTCGGCGTTGACCACATACATTTCGGGGGTGCGCTTGGCGCCGTATTTTTTTCCGACCTCGCCCGATTCATCGAGGAGGTAGGCGGTGGCGGCGGATTGCACCTCAGCGCATTTTTTCGCGGCGTCGGCGCCGGACATGTGGCCCTGCTTGCCCGGGGCGGACGAGCAGATCGAGAGCCAGACAGCACCCTTCGCGGTGGAGTCCGCCTGAAGTTTCTGCATGTTGCCGGGGCCGTAGTGCTTCACGACGAAGGGGCAGCCGTGGTTGACCCACTCGAGAACGACGGTTTTGCCCTTGAAGTCCGAGAGCGACACATTTTTGCCGGTGCAGTCGGGGAGCGTGAAATCCGGTGCCGGCTTGCCGACTTCGACACCCGCGTTGGCAATGGCCGCGGCGGCGATCAACAGGAGGAATGCTTTTTTCATAGGGTTGAAACACTACACAGCCCCCGCCTCGCGGCAAGATGGGGTGAATTACCCGGTTCGTGCGAAGCGCTGTGGTTTGGCCTGCGATGAATTAGTCGTAGAGTGTGCCGTTCTCCCTCGCCGCTTCCGTGTAAATGGGCGGCAGGACAACGCCCCGCTCCGCGAGACGCTCCGGCCGCAACGCCACTTCGAAGTGATCGGAAACCACAGGCGGCGGCGCGCCCGGGGTGCTGCGCTTATCAAGCCAATCGAGTGCCAATGCGATGGCTTTCGCGCCGTAGTCGTCCGGTGGAGGCGAGAAGCTCAGCCCGCCTCCGTCTTCGACGAAATCGACTTTCGTGCCGATGGGAAAAGCCGCGGTGTTTTCCTGCGTCCAGCGGTTGATCCCGGCTGCGGAGACAACACCTCCATCGGCTGTCGGCAAATCCTGCGTGCTGAGCACGACCAGAATGTCGGCCCGGGTTTGACCCGTTGCAGCGCGCCACTCTTCGGCTGTGTTGGCGAGAGTTGTCTGTTTCAGAGCCATGGGACTCCAATCAAAAGCCATCACCTGCGCCATTTCCGCGCGGCCCGTTTCGTTGTTCACGCCGATCACATCCAAAGCAGGAAGCCTGTCGGGAAAAATTTCCCGAATCCCATCGCGAATGGCGGCGAGCGGCAACTGCTCCGCGATTCCCGAGACATTCGACGCCCCGGCGTAACCGAATTCAGCGGGTGGACGGTTCAACGAAAGGTAAAGAATGCGCGGACGCGCAAGCCCGATAAAATCCCGCGCCACCAGCGAATTGGCTTCGTCATCCACCGCGATCAGCACATCCGGATTGAATCGCTCCATCGCACGCCCGGCTCCGGCCTTTGCTTCATCCATCTGCCGTGCCGCCGCTGGCGAATCGACCCCGAGATAGTGCCATTCGATAGCGATCGGACGCCTGTTGGCTTTCAGAGCCTCGCGCATGCCGCGGTCCACCTGGCGCGCCCATGCCGAATCCTGCGACGCCGAGTGGAGGACGAGGATGCGCGGCTTGGTCGCATTGAAAAATCCCAGCAGAATGAGAAACGCGGCGAGGAATCCCCCGATCAGCAGGTTTTTCCAGAGTTTCGTCATAACAATCCGAGCCATTTCCACCACGGTATCGATGCGAAGACGGCGACGACGCGCGCAGCATTCATCAGGTAGTGGTAGCGCATGAATCCGCGCTCATCGACGATGCCGAACAGGCCTGACGAGTGGATTTGCAGAATTCCATTGGTCCCTTGGTGGCGGAAAAACGAGATGTCGCTGAAAATCGCCGTGCAGAACACGCAGATCCATGGATTGATCCCCTGAGCGGCCGCGACCGGCAGGAGAATGATGGCGGAGGACAGCATGCCCGCCGTGACGGGCAGCACCAGGCGCACAGTCAGGGTGGTCGCGAGCACGGCCAGGATGAAAAGTGCGATCTTGCCGTCCACGAAACCATAGGCCGCTCCCGCCGCATCGGCCAACGCTTGGGCCAGGCCGAGATGGCTCATGATCCGCATCATGCTGTCGATCCCGAGCAGGAAAAAAATCATCGGCCAATCGATCCGCTGCTGGAAATCCTTGCGTAGAATCGTTCCGGTAACGAGCAAGCCCAACAAGACGCACCCGGCCAGATAGGCAGGTGCCACATGGTGCCAGGATACCGTGGCGCACCCCACGAGGAAAAAGACGAAGCCCGCCGCGGCGATCCATTCGGAGGGCTTGAGCGGTCCCATCGCCGCCAATTGGCTCTCGAGGGTTTCCCTCGGCAAGGGGGCCTCTTCCTTTGTGGGGAAAAGGCGCGGCACGATGGACAAATGCGCGACGGTGACGACGAGCACTGCCGCCCCCGCGGCGACCAACCAGAAAAAGCCGTTGAATTCGGATTGCACTTGCGGGGGCAGGAGATTGAGCGCCGCGATGTTCGAGGATTTGCTCGTCGCCATCATGGGTGAAAAAAGCAGCGCGCCTCCGAACATCGCGGCAAGCAGGGCGGTGACGGCCGGGCCGCGCGGTGGCAACTTCAGCCCGTTCGACATGTCCTTGAACAAGGGCGTCAGCAAGGCCAGACGCGTGTTTGCCGAGGGAATGAGCGGGGAGAGGACATAGCCCGAGAAAAGGAGAACCGCCTGATGGGAAAATGCCTTGTCAGGCAGACGCAGCAGCAAATGCAACATGAGGCGGTAGCTCAGTCCGGACGAGCTGATCACTGCCGAAAGGGCAAACACACCGAGCAGGAGCAAGAGGCCTGGAGAGGAAAATCCGGCCAGCGCGACATCCGGTGGAGCCAGGCCGATGAAGAGTGCCGCCACCACCACGACAAGGGTCGGCACAAACTCTTCAACGAGACTGAAGACCCACAGCAGAACCGCCGCGGCGAGCATTGCCGTAAAAATCGCAGCCTCCACGCCCAGGCCCGAAGCCAAGCCGAGGACATAGACCAGCGGAGGAAAAACAAACACACATGCCCAACCCGCTATGACATTGACCGACACGGGGGCCGTCTCCATAGACCCGCGGCGCCAAACCGAGATCACGACCATCACGCAGAACAAAACGGCCAGCAAACCAAAGACCGGCCAATGGGCGGACAGGGCCTGAAGAAAAAAACCAGACATCTACCAATCAGGTTACTACCCGAAAAAATTCCGGAAGAGGAATTCTTAAGCCGCCAATTGGCACGCAGGGTGGGATGGATCGCCCGGAACAGTTGGCCGGTTGGCGATGTGAAACCGGCTAAGAAACCAGACAGGCGCGGAGGTTGCCGGTGATGCGGCCGTCGTAAAGGGCCTTGCCGATGATGGCGCCGTGCAGGCCGGGCATGGCGGCGAGGCGCCGGAGGTCTTCAGCGCTGGAAACTCCGCCGCTGGCGATGAGGCGGCAATCCAGGATCGACAGCATTTTTTCCAGTTCGGCGAAATTCGGTCCCTGCAACATGCCGTCGGTGGCGATGTCGGTATGGATGATTGTGCCCGCGCCGTCGCGTTGGACCGAAAGCGCGAGGTCGGCGGCGCGGACGGCAGTGGTTTCAGTCCACCCCTTCACCGCGACCAGGCCTTCCTTGGCATCGATACCCACGGCGATGCGTTCGCCGCCGAAGCGGGAGCACATGTCCTTGACGAAGCCGGGCGTTTGGCAGGCGCTGGTGCCGAGGACCACGCGGGAAACGCCGGCGTCGAAGGCCGCCTGGATTTTTTCGGCGCTGCGCATGCCTCCGCCCAGTTCGCAAGGCACCGAAACCGCAGCACAAATTTTGCGGACGGCATCGAGGTTGGCCGACTCGCCGGAGAAGGCGGCATCGAGGTCCACGAGGTGGAGCCAATCCGCGCCATCGGCCTCCCATTTTTTCGCGAAGGCCACTGGGTCGGAGGAATACACGGTCTTTTCGGTGGCGAGGCCGCGGCGGAGGCGGACCACCTCGCCGCCCATGAGGTCGATGGCGGGCAGTAGGATCATAGCGTGGAAAGGAAATTGCGGAGGAGCGCGAGGCCCGCGGCCTGGCTTTTTTCCGGATGGAACTGCACCGCGTGCAGCGCCCCTTTTTGGACGGAGGCGGCGAAGTCGATGCCATACCGGCAGTGTGCGGTGACAAGCGACGGATCGGCGGGCACGGGGTAATACGAGTGCACGAAATACATGGCGATCGCCGCCGGGAAGCCTTCGTAGAGGGGTCCTCGCGTTGACTCGAGCGTGTTCCATCCCATGTGCGGCACCTTCAGTCCCCCGGCAGGGAAACGGACCACCTGCCCGGCGAGGACGCCGAGGCCTTCGACGCCCGGCGATTCCTCGCTCGACTCGAAAAGTAATTGGTAGCCGAGGCAAATCCCGAGATACGGCCGGCCGGAAAGTGCCCACTCGCGGACCGGCTCCCAGAGCCCTGCGGCGCGGAGGTTCTCTGCGCAGTGCGCAAACGCTCCGACGCCCGGCACGACGAGCGCATCGAGTCCGCCGAGTTGACCGGCTTCCGAAACGAGTTGTGCCGAAGCACCCGAGGCCTCGAGCGCCTTGCAGACGCTGCGGAGGTTGCCGCTGCCGTAATCGACGATGCCGAGCCGCTTCGCGCCGCTCACAGCACGCCCTTGGTGCTGGGGACGCCCTTCACGCGAGGGTCGATCGAAGTCGCCGCATCGAGGGCGCGGGCGAGCGATTTGAAAATCCCTTCCGCCATGTGGTGTGCATCGCGCCCGGCGAGCACATCCACATGCAGGTTCATCCCGCCGTGGACGGAAACCGCCCGCAGGAATTCCTCGACGAGCTGGAACGAAAACGCCGACCCGATCGCGGGCACATCGGACGGCGCGTTGTAGGCCAGATACGGCCGCCCGCTCAAATCCACGACCGAGCGCACCAGCGCCTCGTCCATGGGAACATACGCGAACCCGTAGCGGCGAATACCCTCCTTCGCGCCCAGCGCCTGCGACAGCGCCTGACCCAGCAGAATTCCTGTGTCCTCGACCGTGTGGTGGTAATCCACCTCGATGTCTCCGCGTGCTTCGACCTCGAGATCGAAAAGCCCGTGCTTCGCGAACAGCACCAGCATGTGGTCGAAAAAGGCGACCCCGGTGGAAACCTTGGAGGCGCCCGACCCGTCCAAGGCGAGCTTGATGCGGATGGCGGTTTCCGAGGTCTTGCGCTCGAGCGTGGCTTCGCGGGGCATGCAGGCACTTAAACAAACGCAACCGTCTTTGCAAAGCCCGCTCAAGCGTTTGACCGCGCCGCCGCCGCCAAGGATTATCTGCTGGCGGCGATGTTTTCCAAAAAACTCCTCTACGCTTTCCTCGCGGCAACCCTGCCTGCGTTCGCCCAGGATTCCGATCCGGGCGCAGCACTGCCATTTCTGGAGCGCGACCGGATGACCGGCGAGTGGTTTGGCAGACGGCCGCTTTTGGAATCGAACGGCGTCACATTCCAAGGCGGTTTCACCACGGATGTGTTCGGCATCGTCACGGGTGGAGACTCGCAAGCAACCTACTATGCGGGCTTGATGGATTTTGGCGCCACGGCGGACTTGGAAAAAATCCTCGGCTGGCGCGGCGGAAGTTTCCAAACGACCTGGCTCTGGCTTAGCGGGAACGGCCCGGAATCGCCACTCAGTGGACAATACCTCCCGCTCTCCGGCATCGCGGGTTACCCGACCCTGCGGATGCTCGAACTCTGGTTCGAGCAGGACCTGTGGGAGAGCAAGGCCTCGCTGCGCCTCGGCCAGATCACGGCCGATTCCGAGTTCCTTGTCTCCGATTATGGCGGGCTTTTTGTGAACAGCACCTTCGGTTGGCCCCAGATCGCTTCCGACAACATCCCGAACGGCGGACCCGCGAGCCCGATGGGAACGCTCGGCGCGCGGCTTGCCGCTTCACCGGCCGATTGGTTGGTGATGCGCCTCGCGGCGTTCCAGGGGAATGTTTTTGCGCAGGACGAAAACCTCTATGGCTTCGACTACAGCCTTAACGCACAAACCGGGTTCACCTTTTTCGCGGAGGCCGCCGTTTCATGGGGACAGGCGGACGGTTCGCGTGTTCTGCCCGGGCACATCAAGCCCGGCGTGTGGTTCCAGACCGGCGCCGACGCGAACCCGCTCGCCGAGGAAACCTCCCAGGGAAACTGCGGCTTCTACGCCGTGCTCGACCAACTCCTCCTCCGCGAGGACCAGAGTGGTTCCGAAGACGAGGGGCTCGGAGGTTTTTTCCGGATTTCCTTCTCCCCACCCGACCGCAGCCT
>JBMOIA010000077.1:0-6442 GCA_049317565.1 Terrimicrobiaceae bacterium
AGGAACTCGAAAACTTCCGCAAAAAGGAGGCCGAGGCCCGCAAGGAACTCAAACTTGTCCGCCGCAACCTCCGCACCGAAATCGACTCTCTCGAGACCCGCCTGAAGTGGCTCAACATCGCCGCCGTGCCCCTCCTCGTCGGCCTCTTCGGCATCGGCCTCGCCATACACCGCAAGAAACGCTCCGCCGCCAAATAATCCGCCATGAACCTCCGCACCGCACTACTCCTCGTCTCCGCCGCCCTCGTCGCCACGGGCATCGGACTCATGATCGCCCAGCGCCAGCAACTCCAGTGGCAGGCCGAACAAAGCAAACGCTTCCTGCCGGAGTTCGACCTCAACGCCGTCGCCGAGCTCGTCGTGAAAACCAACAACTCGACCGCCACACTCCGCAAGACTGATGCCGGCTGGACCGTTGCCGAGCGCGAAAACTATCCCGCCGATTTCGCCGCCGTGGGCGAACTCGTCCAGCGTCTCTGGGACTTCAAACCCGCGCAGGATGTCATTGCCGGGCCCTCCCAATTCGCCCGCCTCGAAATCGTGGAGCCCGACGGCAAGGCCGAAGGCGCCGGAACGCTCATCGACCTCAAGGACAAGGACGGCAAACGCCTCGCCGCCGTGGTCGTCGGCAAACAATCGTTCGGGCAGCCCGACCCCGACTCACCCTTCCCGCCCGCGCCGAACGGCCGCTTCATCGTCGCCGCCGGCTCGCAGGGGCCCGTCGGCATCGCCGCCGAGGGCTTCGACCTTGTGCGGGACAAGCCGGACATGTGGCTCAACCGCGAATTCGTCCGCCTCGGCGAAATCAAATCCATCGCCGTGGACGCCCCGGACAAAAAATGGCGCGTCTTCCGCGACGCCCCCGCAACCCCGTGGAGGCTCGACACCGCCGCGCCGAACGAATCACCCGACAGCACCAAAATCGACCCCATCGCCTCCACCCTCACCGCCCCGCTGTTCAACGACATTGCCCCGAAATCCACGGCCGACACCGCCTTCTCCGCCCCATCCACACTGATTGTGGAAAACTTCGACGGCTTCACCGCCACATACACGATCGGCGCGCGCAACGGCGACACCTACCCCGCCAAGGTCGCCGTCACCGCGAACCTCCCCGCCGCCCGCACCCCGGCCGCTGACGAAAAACCCGAAGACAAGGAACGCCTCGACAAGGAATTTCAGGACAAACTCGCGAAACTCCAAGCCGACTTGGAGAAGACGAAAAAATTCGCCAGCCACATCTTCCTCCTGCCGGTCCAAGCCGTGGAGATAGCCCTCAAACCCCGCGATCAACTTCTCGCCGCCCCCGCGCCAACGCCGACACCAACACCAGCACCATCCCCCTCGCCAACTCCGGCGGCGAAAAAGAAAAAGTAGGGCACTTGGCGCGTCTCACCCGCCGCGCTTGCCGGCTTCGATGATGTCCACCCAGATCGGCAGCGCCAGCGCGCCGCCGTAGCCGCCAGGCATGATGGGCTTCGGCGTGTCGAAACCGACCCACACGCCGCAGGTCAGGTTTTTGTCGAACCCGACGAACCACGCGTCCACATAGTTGTCGGTCGTCCCGGTTTTTCCGGCACCGTATCCGCGCAAGCCGAGTTGCTTCGCGCCAGCGGCCGTGCCACGAGTCACCACATCCTCGAGCAGTGAGGTCGTCATCCGCGCCGCGGCGGGGTTCAGCACGGGAAGCCGCCCGTGCGTGGACTTGTAAAGCAAATGCCCATGCGCATCGAGGACCCGGTCGATCAAAAACGGCTGCAACTTCGTCCCGCCGGTTGCAAACACGGTGTAGGAGGCAGTGAGTTCCTTCAAATTCGTCGAGAATGCGCCGAGACACATCGCCGGATACGGCTGCGGCTGCGCGTTGACTCCGGCGCGCTTCACCAATTCGGCAATGCGATCCAAACCCACGCGCAGCCCGAGCCGGACGGTCATTGTGTTCCGCGAGTCCACCAACCCCTCGCCCGCCGGCTGCAGGCCGCGGTAGGCGCCGTCGGAATTGGCCGGATCGTAGGAGCCGCCGAGCCGTGCAGGAATTTCGCCGGGCTGGATGCGGTCGTCCGAAATCGGTTCGTTCGGGGACACGCCCGCTTCGAACGCCGAGGCATAGACAAACGGCTTCACCACCGAGCCCGCCTGCCGCATCCCGAACAAGGCGCGGTGGAACTTGCTGCGCGAATAGTTGCGCCCGCCCACGATCGCCCGGATGCCACCGGTTTGGTTGTCGATCGCAATCGCCGCACCCTCGAGGTAGGGCGCGGATTTTTCAGCGTTGAGGTTGACGCCGTCGAAGGCCGACATCGGCTTGTGCGGGTAGCCCTGCCGCGATTCGGTTTGCGCGAGCCGGTCGGCGACGGATTTTTCCGCCGCAGCCTGCAGCGGACCGTCGATCGTCGTGTAAATCTTCAGCCCGCCTTCGTCCATTTGACCGGGCTCAAGGACGAGTTCGAGTTCGCGCAGGATCGCATCCATCGCCCAATTCTCCTCCGGCCAGGTTTTCGTGCGGGGCATCGCGTAAAGCGGGCTGGCGGCGGCCGCGTCGTATTGCTCCTCCGAGATCAACTCCAAATCCCGCATCCGCCCGAGCACCGTGTTGCGTTCGCGGATCGAACCCTCGGGATTGTTGAGCGGCGAGAACCGGTTCGGGCTGCGGATCAGCCCCGCCAGCGTCGCGGACTCCGGGAGGTTGAGGCGCGACGCGGGCTTGCCGAAATAAATCTGGCTCGCCGCCTCGAGCCCGTAGGTGCCGGACCCGAAATAAATCCGGTTGATGTAGGCCTCCAAAATTTCCTCCTTCGT
The DNA here is from genome assembly GCA_049317565.1 of Terrimicrobiaceae bacterium. Classification (GTDB taxonomy): domain Bacteria; phylum Verrucomicrobiota; class Verrucomicrobiia; order Chthoniobacterales; family Terrimicrobiaceae; genus UBA967. Next base: position 2,799 of record JBMOIA010000077.1, read on the forward strand.
CAGCTCAGTCTCGATGCGGAATGCCAGCGCGGCCTCGATGAGTTTGCGGTGAAGGTTTTTTCCGCCGAGCGGGAAGCTGTTGCGCGCGAGTTGCTGTGTAATCGTGCTCGCGCCCTCGCGGAAGCCTCCGAGCAAAAGATTCCTCACCGCCGCCCGGGCGATGCCGATCGGGTCCACGCCCTTGTGGCTGTAGAACCGCGAATCCTCGCGGCTGATGAGTGCGTTCACGAAGTGGTTCGAAACCTTGTCGAACGGCACGACCTCGCGGTTCTCGCCGGCGAGGCGCGTATAGTATTTCCCATCGTGCCCGAAAACCACGGACCGTTCGTTCATGTCGTGGATTTTCGAGAGGTCGAATGTCAGCGCCCAAGCATAGTAGGCCGCGCCGACCACCGACCACAGCAGCGCCGTGACGAACGCGATTTTGAAGAGCGAAAAATACAGCGCACGCCGGCCGCGGCGGGGCTTGTGCCGCAGGCGCCGCCCGCGCGTTCTGGATTTGGGCTTGGGCACGCCATGTGATTAAAGGATTTTGCCCGACGGACAATCCCGCAAAACTCCAGACACCGCTTGAAAATCACCATCCTGACCATTTTCCCCGCCGTCTGCCGCGCGGTCTTCGCCGAGAGCATCCTCGCACGCGCCGTGGACAAGGGCCTCGCCGACCTCCGGGCAGCGGACCTCCGCGACTGGACCAGCGACCGCCACCGCACCGTGGACGACACCCCCTACGGCGGCGGCCCGGGCATGGTGATGAAAATCGAACCCATCGACCTCGCGCTCGCCGACCTCCGCTCGCCCAAGTCGAAAACCATCCTGCTTTCGCCGCAGGGGCGAAAATTTTCCGATGCCATCGCCCGCGAACTCGCGCGGGAGGAGGAATTGATCCTCCTCTCCGGCCACTACGAGGGCATCGACCAGCGCGTCGCCGACCACCTCGTGGATGAGGAGATTTCGATCGGCGACTATGTTCTCACCAGCGGCGTCCTGCCGGCGCTCGTGGTCACGGATGCCGTCGTGCGCCTCATCCCCGGCGTGTTGGGCGATGCCGATTCCGCCGCGCAGGATTCGTTCGCTGCGGGAATACTCGACCACCCGCACTACACTCGCCCGGCCGACTACAAGGGCTGGAAAGTCCCGGAGGTCCTGCTCGGCGGCAACCATGCCGCGATCGACAAATGGCGCCACGAAGCCGCCCTGGAAGCCACTCGCCGACGGCGGCCGGATTTGCTCAAAGGCGATTGATCTTCCAGGAAACCGCACCTGTTTCCGAAACCTCCAGCCACGCCCAGCTCGGCGGTGCCCCCTTGTTAGCCTTGCCGATCGTTCCGGGATTGAGCCACCTCACGCCGCCGCGATCCTCATCGCAAGGCACATGCGTGTGGCCAAAGAGAACGATGTCGGCGACCGGTTGGGTCCTCGGCGGAATGTGGACCAAATGGAAACGCACGCCGTGACGAACGGTGTCCACCGTCAGCGGCAGCTCGAACCCGAAGTCGTTGTTCCCTAGGACGGCGGTGAACTCCGGACCGATCGAGGCGCAGGCGCTGAAGGTGGAAAAATTGCAAAAATCCCCCAGGTGCCAAAGTTCGTCGGCATCGCGCAGTTCGGGCACGAGAGATTCGGGCAGACGCCCGTGCGTGTCCGCAATCACCGCAATCCTGAGCATTCCAGCCATGGCGCGAGAGAACCTAATCGCATTGAAGTTTGCAATTTTTCGGTGTTCGCTCCCCGGCATGTGGAACACAGCGCACGCGCATGTGCTCAACCTCGTCGCCTACGAACCCGGCAAGCCGGTCGAGGAATTGGCGCGGGAGATGGGCCTCGAGCCATCGCAGATCATCAAGCTCGCCTCGAACGAAAATCCGCTCGGCCCCTCGCCCGCGGCCGTTCAGGCGATGCGCGAGGCCTTGGACCGCTCGCATTTTTATCCGGACGGCGGCGCATGGGCGCTCCGCGGCGCGATTGCGGAAAAACTCAACCTCGACCGCGCAAATGTCGTCCTCGGCAACGGCTCGAATGAAATCATCGAGTTCATCGGTCATGCCTTCCTCAAGCCCGGCGACGAGGTCGTCACGGCCGGCCACGCCTTTGCCGTTTACACGCTCATGGCGCAACTCTTCGGCGCCACCACTGTCGAAGTGCCGGACCCCGGATTCACCCACGACCTCGACGCGATGCTCGCGGCAATCACGCCCCGCACGCGCCAGGTGTTCATCGCGAACCCGAACAACCCGACAGGAACGATGGTCGGCCAAGAGGACATCGACCGCTACATGGACCGCGTGCCCGGACATGTGCTGACGATTTTCGACGAAGCCTACTTCGAATTCCTCGACAACCCGCCCGACACGCTCCGCTATGTGCGCGAGGGACGGAATGTCGTCGTCATGCGAACCTTCTCGAAAATCCAGGGCCTCGCGAACCTGCGCATCGGCTACGGGCTCGCCCCCGCAAAGATCGCCGAAGTCCTCCAAAAAACCCGCCAACCGTTCAACGCGAACGGCATTGCCCAGGCCGGCGCCATCGCAGGACTCGCCGACGCGGACCACATGCGAAAAACGCGGGAACTCACCCACGAAGGGCGCGAATACTTCCAGCGGGAATTTGCGGCGATGGGGCTCGAATTTGTCCCGAGTTCCGCGAACTTCGTCCTCGTGCGCGTGGGCGACGGCGATGCCATTTTCAAGGCGCTCCTCCGGCGCGGCCTCATCGTCCGCGCCATGCGGAGCTACAAGCTTCCGGAATGGATCCGCGTTTCGGTGGGAACGATGGAACAAAACCGCCGGTTCATCGCCGAACTCGCCGCACTTCGCGCCGAAGGTCAGCTGGTAGGTGCCGCGGCATGACGGACGGCACGATCGCCGCCATCGCCACCCCGCCGGGCGAAGGCGCCATCGCCATGGTCCGCCTCTCGGGACCGGAAACGAAGGACATCCTCTCGCGGATTTTCTCGGGAAAAGTGGATGAACCTCGCCGGGCGGCCTTCGGAAAAATCCGCGATGGCGCCGAGACCGTGGACGAATGCCTCGCCACCTGGTTTCGAGCTCCCGCGAGCTTCACAGGCGAGGACATGGCGGAAATCACCTGCCACGGGGGAATCCTCCTCGCCGCAAAAATTCTCGAACTTGCCCTGCGCCATGGCGCCCGCGCCGCAGAGCCGGGGGAATTTGCCCGGCGGGCGTTCATGAACGGCAAGATGGACCTCACGCGCGCCGAGGCCGTGATGGACATCATCCGCGCCCGCACCGCACCGGCCCTCCGCGCTGCTGCATTGCAGCTTGAAGGCCGCCTCGGAACTGAAATCGAAAGCCTGCGCGCCGGCACCCTCGAGGCCGTCGCCCACCTCGAAGCGTGGATCGACTTTCCCGAGGAGGGCATCGATCCGGCCACCGGACGCGAACTTTTCGAAAAAATCTCGGCGCTCGCGGAACGCACCGAAGCCCTCCTCTCAACCGCCGAAGAAGGCCGCATCCTGCGCGAAGGCGTCCGCGCCGCCATCGTGGGCAAACCCAACGCCGGAAAATCCAGCCTCCTCAACCGACTGCTCGGCCTCGACCGAGCCATCGTCAGCGAAACCCCCGGCACCACCCGCGACACGATCGAGGAATCCGCCTGCCTGCGCGGAATCCTTTTCAAGCTCA
>JBMOIA010000078.1:0-6424 GCA_049317565.1 Terrimicrobiaceae bacterium
TCAGACTTCTTCTCGGTTTTTTTGTCGTCGTCCTTTTTGGCCTTTTTCTTCGGCTTCACGGCATCGACGGCTTTTTCGGTGCCTTCCTTGGCCGCGGTGCCCGCGGTCTTGGCGGCATCGACGCCGGTTTTGGCGGTGCCTTTGACGGCGGAAACGCCGGTGACGGTGGTGTCGGCTGCGGCGCCGAGAGCGGTCTCGGTGGCATCGGCGGCGGTCTTGAGGGTTCCCCCGACAGCGGCGCCGGTGGTCTTCAGTGCACCGCCTGCAGCGGTTTCAACGGCATTGACGGCGCCTTTGGCCGGATTTTTGTTGATGAGGGCCTTGCCTGTATCAACGACGGTTTCGCCGGCGGTCTTGGCGGTGTTGACCACTGTTCCAGTGGCTGCACCCGCCGTGGCGGCGGTGCCGATCGCGGCGTTGGCGGCGGTGTTGCCGACATTCGAGGCGGTTTGTTTCGCGGCGTCCTTCGCGTCCTTGCCGGTTTTCTTGGCGGCGGCCGCGGTGGCGCTTTCGGATTCGTTTTTCGCCGGCTTGGTGGTTCCGGCAATGGCGCCGGAGGTGGCGAGAACGAGGGAGAGGGTGAGTGTGGATAGGAGTTTTTTCATGTTTGTGTGGGAGTGGAAGCGGCGAGCAGACTAAATAGGCAAATGGCTGTCAACGCGGATCGGGAGTGGAATTTGGTGGAACTCGGGGAGGTGGAATCGACGAACGATCTGTGCCGCGGGTTGGCGCCGTGGAGCGCGGTGCGGGCGGAACGGCAGACTCGCGGGCGTGGGAGGTTTGGAAGGAAATTTGTTTCGGGCGAGGGCGGGCTGTGGATTTCGGCGGTGCTGCCGGCGGGCGGGCCGAGTGGGGCCTGGGCGGGGTTTTCGCTGAGGGTGGGACTGGAATTGCGGCGGTTTTTGCTTGGGCTGGGTGTGGCGGGGACGCGGCTGCGCTGGCCGAACGACCTGATGGTGGGGGCGCGGAAGATCGGGGGATTGTTGATCGAGCAACCAGCCTCGGGCGTGCTGATCGTGGGTTTCGGGATGAATGTGCGGAACGAGCCGTGGGACGAGGATGTAGGGCTGCGGGGTGTGGCGACGAGATTGGCGGATTGGGTCGAGCCGCCGGCGCTTGGGGAATTGGCGCATGGGGTCCTGCGAGCGCTCGCGGAGGCGCACTGGAAAATGGTGCAGGGCGGTTTGGCGGCGGCAGTGGAGGAGTGGAACGCGGCATGGGGTGAAGCGGTGCCGGTGGAGGTGGTGCTCTCGGGCGGCGCGAAAAAAACCGGCCTCTTCCGCGGACTCGGCATGGACGGCAACCTCGAACTGATCGGCGCGGACGGTGGCGTTTTTTTTGTGGACCACTCGCTCGTGGAGCGATTGGCCGAGCTGGCATGACGCGGGGCGCGGATCAAAATTTTGGACAAAGCGGGGACGAATCCCTACGAGTATCCGGCCATGGGCAGTCCAAATCTTGATGTGCGCGATGTGGCGCGGCTCGCAAGGATCGAACTCACCGATGCCGAGGCTGAAACCTTCCAGGGCCAGCTCGCGCGGGTGCTGGAATATGTCGAGCAGCTCAAGGCGCTCGATGTCTCGGCGGTCGAACCCACCGCACACGCGAATCCGGTTTTCAATGTCTTCCGCGCCGACGAACCCGCGCCGGGGCTGCCTCGGGAATTGGCGCTGTCAAACGCGCCGCACTCAGCCAACAACCTCGTCGTGGTGACGAAAGTGATCGAATGACCATGGGCGGGCTGGCTTCACTTTCCATTTCCGAATTGCAGGCGGGGTTCCGCAAGGGCGAGTTCACGCCGGTGGATGCGGTGCGGGCCTTGGAGGAACGCATCGGGCGTTGTGATGGCGAGATTGGCGCCTATCTCTCGCGAGACCTCGAGGCGGCGCTGGCCGCGGCGGCCAAGGCCGACACCAGCCTGCCGCTCGGCGGGGTGCCGATCGGCATCAAGGATGCCATCAATGTGCTCGGCGAGCCGTGCAGCTGCGCTTCGAAAATCCTCGAGGGGTTCAAATCGCCCTACGACGCCACGGTGATTGCGCGCCTGCGGGCGGCCGGGGCGATTCCATTCGGCAGGCTCAACATGGACGAGTTTGCGATGGGATCGTCCACGGAAAATTCGGCTTTCAAAAAAACACGCAACCCTTGGGACACTTCGCGCATTCCGGGCGGGTCGAGTGGCGGTTCGGCCGCCTCGGTGGCGGCTCGGGAGGCTTTTGCAACCCTCGGGAGCGACACCGGCGGATCGATCCGCCAACCGGCGGCGCTTTGCGGCGTGGTGGGGTTGAAGCCCAGCTACGGCCGCGTCTCACGCTATGGGCTGGTGGCGTTCGCCTCCTCGCTCGACCAGATCGGGCCGATTGCGCGAAGCACGAGGGATTGCGCCTTGGTTTTGAATGCGATCGCGGGGAAGGATCCGCGAGATTCCACATCGCTTGATCTGCCGGCGGAGGATTTCACCTCGCAGCTCGGCCGGGATTTGAAGGGCGCCAAGCTCGGCGTGCCGCGTGAGTATTTTGTCGATGGCATGGACGCCCGAGTGCGCGCGAAGGTGGAGGAGGCGATCAAGGTTTGCGAAGGGCTCGGGGCGGAGTTGGTCGAGGTGTCTCTGCCGCACACGCAATATGCGGTGGGTGTTTACTACATCATCGCCACGGCCGAGGCCTCCGCGAACCTCGCCCGCTTCGACGGCGTGCGCTACGGCCACCGCGCCAAAAACCCGCGTGACCTGCTCGACCACTACATGCGCACACGCGAAGAGGGCTTCGGCAGCGAGGTGAAGCGCCGCATCATCCTCGGCACCTATGTGCTCTCGAGCGGCTATTACGATGCCTACTACCTGCGCGCACAGAAGGTGAGGACCCTCATCCGGCGTGATTTCGCCGAGGCCTTCGAAAAGGTCGATGCCATTGTGTGCCCGACATCGCCGGACCTGGCGTTCAAGATCGGCGAGCGCGTGGACGACCCGCTGCGGATGTATCTCGCGGATATTTTCACCATCGCGGCCAATCTGGCAGGAATTTGCGGCATCAGCGTGCCGTGCGGGTTTGTCGAGGAGGGGGGCAGCAAGCTGCCGGTCGGGCTGCAATTCCTCGGCAAGGCGCTCGATGAGACCCGGCTGCTGGGTATCGCCGACGCTTTCGAGCAGGCCGGGGCCGGCGGGGTTTTGGGGGCGGATCCGATCGGCTGACCGCCGGGGCGGAGCTATTTCACCTCAAGCAACTCGACGTCGAAGATCAGCGTTTCGTCCGGTCCAATGACGCCCCCCGCTCCGCGTGAGCCGTAGGCGAGATTCGACGGGATGAAGAGCCGGATTTTTCCACCGGGCTTGATCAATTGAAGCCCCTCGGTCCATCCCCTGATCACTCCATTGAGAGGAAATTCGATCGGTTCGTTGCGCTTGTAGGAACTGTCGAACTCGGTGCCGTCGATCAATGTGCCGCGGTAGTTGACCTTGACCGTGTCGGTGGGTTTGGGCGCCACGCCCTCGCCGGGATTTTCAATGATGTATTGCAGTCCGCTGGCGGTTTGCTGAACGCCGGGCTTGCCCGCGTTTTCAGCGAGGAATGCCTGGCCCTTTTCGAGTGCTGTTTGTGCCATGAGTGTTGCAGTTGAAGACAAGACGGCGAGTGCGGCAAGCGCAGGAAGAATGATTTTTCTGAACATGACCCTCGAGACTATGCGCGGATTTGCGTCGGCGACAATCGCGATCAGGGGATGCCGAATATTCAGTCCGCTTTGTTTTCGGTTCGAAATTGCCTCAATCCCTCCACGATGTCCCTCACAAGCGCGGGGCCGGAATAAACGAAGCCGGTGTAGATTTGGACAAGGCTCGCGCCGGCCTCGATTTTTTCGCGGGCGGATTCGGCGTCCATGATCCCGCCGGAGGCGATGATTGGCAGGCCGGTCATCCGCCGCAGCGAACGGATGACCCGTGTGGATTTTTCACGGAGGGGCGCCCCGCTCAAACCGCCTGAGTTGCCGGACCCGGAGAAGTTTTTCCGGTCGAGGGTCGTGTTCGTCGCAATAAAGCCGGCAGCACCCTCCTCCGCGGCGGCGGTGGCGATTTGGGCGAGTTCTGCCTCGTCCATGTCTGGCGAGATTTTCACCAGCAGCGGCTTGTCGGGATCCACGGCGCGCAGTGAATGGACGATGCGCCTCAGCGGGTCGCTTTCCTGGAGCGAGCGCAGCCCGGGCGTGTTGGGCGAACTCACATTGATCGTGAAATAATCCCCGAAACGCCGCAGCAGTTTGAAACTCGTCGCGTAGTCGGAGGCGGCCTGCTCGTTCGGCGTGGCCTTGGACTTCCCGATATTGATGCCCACCGGCACGCGGGGCCATTTTCCCGAGGTCCATGCCTTTTCGAGTCTGGCAGCCACGGCTGCGGCGCCGGCGTTGTTGAACCCCATGCGGTTGATCAGTGCGGATTCGGCGGGATAGCGGAAGCAGCGCGGCTTGGGATTTCCCGGTTGCGGCAGGGCGGTGACGGTTCCGAGTTCCATGGACCCGAAGCCCAACGCCTCCCATGCCAGCGGCGCCACGGCATTCTTGTCCATGCCTGCCGCGAGGCCGACGCGGTTCTGGAAAACAACCCCGAAAAGCCGGAACGGGTCGCGAGGCGGAGGGCCAAAGGTTTTTTTTAGCAAGCCCGGCGGGGACAAGCGCAAGCCCGCCAGTGCGAGGTTGTGGGCCGCCTCCGCGGGCAGGCGGAAGAGAATCGGGCGCAGGATGGACCGGTAGAAATCCACCTGGTGGAAATTAGCGCCTGTGCCCGCCGCGACAACCAAAAGCGGCTTTTTGCGTTGAGCGCCCCCTGCCGATGCTCCAAGGTTCCATCGCCATGAAAACACTCCGCACCACACTGGCCCTATTGGCGATTTGCGCCACCACCCTGTCTGCGCAACCGGCGCTCGCGCCGCTCCCGGAGGACGGCTTCGTCACCCTCGAACAAATCATCGACGATTTTTCCAACAACGAGGACGCCGCCCTGCAGAAATACAACGGCATGCGCATCTGCGTTTACGGCAGGGTGGGGGAGATCACCCAATCCGACGACGAGGAGGGCGACCCGCTTGCCGTTTACATGCAGCTCCCCGACCGCACCACGCCGGATGTGAAAGCGGTGTTCGACCCCGATTTCATTCCCTCCTCAGTCGTGGCGGTTTCCGACAACGACACCCGCGCGACCGTTTACCATGCCGATTGGGCGGGGAACCTCAGCAACCAGACCTCGTTCATCGTGCAGGGCGAGGATGTGGCCGTGCGCGGCACCTTCGACAACTTTGTCGCCGGCGACATCATCCTGAAGAATTGCTTCAAGCTTTCGCCCGAGGCCCTGCAGGCGAAGCTCGCCGCGCGGGCGCCCGCCACCGAATAACTTGAGCGGCTTCGCGTATCCGAAAACCTACGATGCCATCGTCATCGGCGCCGGCCACGCGGGCATCGAGGCGGCGATGGCGTCTTCGCGCCTCGGCTGCGAAACCCTCCTGCTGACCCAAAACGCCGACACCATCGGCCAAATGTCCTGCAACCCCGCGATCGGCGGGTTGGCAAAGGGCCACATGGTGCGCGAAATCGATGCCCTCGGCGGCGCCATGGGCCTCAACACCGACGCCACAGGAATCCAGTTCCGCATGCTGAATGCCACGAAGGGCCCGAGCGTCAGGGCGCCGCGCGCGCAATGCGACAAGAAGGCCTACCAGTTCCGCATGAAGGCCCTCCTCGAGGACCAGCCGCGGCTCGACATCAAGCAGGCGAATGTCACGACACTCCTCACCGGGCCCGATGGCGTTGCGGGCGTGGAAACCAACCTGGGCCTGCGCTTCTCCGCCCGTTCCGTTGTTGTCACCACCGGCACCTTCATGCGGGGGCTCCTGCATGTCGGCCTCCGCAACCAGGCCGGCGGCCGCCTCGGCGATGGCGTTTCCACTTTCAGCGATTGCCTGCGCGACCTCGGCTTCGAGGTCGATCGGTTCAAAACCGGAACCCCCTGCCGGCTCCTCGCGAAGAGCATCGATTTTTCGAAATGCGAGCCGCAGCACGGCGACGAACCGCCCCCGCTGTTCAGCTACCTCGCCGACATGCTGCGCAAGGGCGGGGACGACCTGCACACGCTGAACGAGTGGCGCGACGGGGCTTTCCATGCCCGCCAAATCCCCTGCTGGACCACCTACACGAACGAATCCACCCACGACATCATCCGCTCGAACCTCGACAAATCCCCGCTCTACGCCGGGAAGATCGAGGGCGTGGGCCCGCGCTACTGCCCGAGCATCGAGGACAAGGTCGTGAAATTCGCCGACAAAACGCAGCACCAGATTTTCCTCGAACCCGAGGGGCGCCACACCGGCGAGGTTTATGTGAACGGCGTTTCCACCAGCCTGCCGTTCGAGGTGCAGTTCGCCTTCATCCGCAGCGTGCGCGG
>JBMOIA010000079.1:0-6371 GCA_049317565.1 Terrimicrobiaceae bacterium
TTCAGAAAGCGGGATGAGCGAAGGTTGCAAAACGGAAACCCCGCCTGCGACGCGCGACACGGCGAAGTCGAAATCCCCGCCCCGCGGGCGCAGCCACAGGATTTCCGGAAACTTTCCGAGGAACTCCTCGTAAACAGGAACTGCCCAGCCTCCGCCCACCAGAGGCGCGGGGGGATTGCGCGGCAACGCACTGAGGTTGCCGAGCGGGTTCATCGTGAGGTTCTTCGCCTGCGACCAGGTTTCTCCGCCGTCCTCAGACCACGCGATATTCATCGAGCTTCCCGACCACCTCCCAGCGGCGATCGTGACGAAAAGCAAACCGAGCCGCCCGCCGTCGGCGATCAACAGCGGATTGCCAAGCGACACCACATTGCGACCGAGGTCGGATTGCGCCCGTTCCCGGGTGATGATGGCGCGAGGTTCTTGCCAATTCCCGGCGTCATCCGCTTTCGCGAGATAAATGGCGACATCCGCAGCCCCCTCGCCGCTTCCGGCATACCACGCGGCGAACATCGTCCCGTCCATCGTTTGGACCAACGAGGCGGAGTGGGACTTCGCCTGCGTGCTCGACGGATTCACCACCGTTTTTCGAAAAAACGGCGCGGCGGTCTGTTCCTGCGGCGGCGCTACCGCAAACCCTGGAAAAGCCGACTCCGCCACCTGCCGGGCGTTCCACCATGGCACAAAACCTGCCACCAGCGCGGCAACGCAGAGTGCGAACTTTGAAATGGGCGGGCGTCGGACGGACATGAATTTTCTACTGTTTAAAACCGGGGTCCGGCTGCAATCGCGAAACCGCGCCGAGCGTTTTGTTCGCCTGGATTGTGTCGCGGTAGAAACCGAACGACGGCTTCGGCACGCGCGTGTAGGTTTTCGGGTCCATTTGCGACAGCCCGAAGAGGGCTTCGTAGCCGTAGTGCCACTCGTAGTTGTCGGCGAGCGACCAGCTGAAATACCCGCGCACATCGTAGCCGTCGCGGATGGCGCGTCCGATCGCAGCGAGGTGGTTTTTCATATACCAGATCCGTTTCGGGTCGAGCGGTGTGGCGATGCCGTTCTCCGTGACCATCATTGGCTTCCCGTAGCGGTCGCCCACGCGGCGGATTTCGTTGTAGAGGCCGTTCGGGTCGATGCGCCATCCCATCATCGTGTAGTTGTGCCCGCGGCGCCACGACTCGGCGAGGAACGAGGTCGGGCTCGCGACCTGCGAGTAGTAATAATTGATGCCGATGATGTCGCAGACATCCCAAACGCGGTCGAGGTGGTCGATATTTCCGTGGATCATCGTGTTGTAGAAAAGCCCGCCCGGATCGAGGATCGACTTCTTCCACCACGGCAATGCCTCGACCGAAACGACCTTGGCGGACGGCTTGTATTTTTTGATGCGGGCGGCGGCGTCGCGGAACATCGCGGTGCTCGAGTCGATCGCCTTCCAATAAGTGCCCATGGCGAGAACCATTGCGGGCGGCCATTGCCCGGCAATGTAGGCCGTCGTGATCTGGCCGTTCGGTTCGTTTTGCGGCGCGAAGTAGTTCACATGCGGTGCGAAGCGGGGCAGGACTTTGTCGAGGTAGGCGAGCCAACGCGTCTGCACGCCCGGGTGCAGCCAGTTCGACATCTTCGGGTTTTTCTTGTCGTAGAGCCAATCGGGGAAAGTGAAATGCCAGAGGCAGACGACCGGCTCGATGCCCGCGCGCTTGAGGCGCCGCGCGATTTCCACATAGCGGTCGATCGCCTTCTCGTTCCACTCGCCCATACGCGGCTCGATGCGCGCCCACGAGATGCTGAACCGGTAGTGCGTCACACCGGATTTTTTCAGGGCCTCGAGGTCCTTCTCGAAGTGCGTCCACGAGTAGAGGGCGTTTCCCTTCTTGGGCGCTTTGCCCTGCGCAACGAGGATGTCCCAGTCGGTGGAAAAATAGTCGGGATCGCCCGGCTGCACAGCTGGGTCCTCATACTGATAGCTGGAGGTGGAAAACCCCCACGCGAATTTGGCATTCGTGTCTGGCAACGGGCGCGGCGGCCGGGGGACGGGGCCTTTTGTGTCGCGCCCGAGTGGATTGAGGCCCGCACAACCGCCGAGGGCGGCGCAGAGCAGCAATAGCGGGAGGAATCGGACGGCTACAGACTTCATCGGCGGAATCATTCCAGCGTGGTGCCGAGGCGAAAGACATTTTTCCCGCGCGAATCGGGCTGGAATGCCGGGCGGGCATCGGATTTGCTCTGTGGCCGTGAAGCTCGTTTCCTGGAATGTCAACGGCATGCGCTCGATCCTCGGCAAGGGATTCCTCGAATTCGTCGATCGCGAGCAACCTGATGTGCTCTGCATTCAGGAAACCAAAGCGCGGCGCGAGCAAGTGGACCATGGGTTCGACGGCTGGCATGTTTTTTGGAACGCCGCGCAGAGGCCCGGCTACTCGGGCACGGCGCTGCTGAGCCGAACGAAACCACTCTCGGTGGAATCCGGCATCGGGCGCTCGGAGCATGATTCCGAGGGCCGCGTCATCACGGCCGAGTTCCCGGATTTTTTCCTGGTCAATGTTTACACACCGAACTCGCAGCGGGAATTGACGCGGCTCGATTACCGCACGCGGGAATGGGCGCCGGCGTTCATCGATCACCTGGTGCGTCTCAAAAAGCGGAAGCCGGTGGTGTTTTGCGGGGACATGAATGTGGCGCACCGCGAAATCGACCTAGCCCGGCCCAAGGACAACGCCCGGAATGCGGGATTCACGATTGAGGAGCGCACTGCGTTCGACCGCACTCTGGAGGCGGGGTTCGTGGACAGCTTCCGACACTTCGAACCCGGCGGCGGGCACTACACCTGGTGGAGCTACCAAAATGGCGCGCGTGAACGGAATATCGGGTGGCGCATCGACTATTTCTGCATCTCCGCGGAACTCGCCCCGGCAATGCAGTCCGCTTCCATTCAGCCGGATGTGACAGGCAGTGACCACTGTCCGGTAGGACTGGTGCTCGCCATCTGAAAAATTTCACAAGAACGATTGAACGCGGAGCGCACCCGCCGGTCTAATCATCTGGTTGAGACAACAACTCGGGTCACCGCGGTCTGGTTTTTAACTTGTTTTTTCCAGACCACCCAAAAGCGGTGACCCGATTTTTTTTGGGGCGATTTTGTTGCTTTTCACCGCTTGCCCGGGCGGGGTGACTTGGTTATTGGGCGCGGATGGATAAGACCGTGCTTTTGGTCGAGGACGAACCCGATGTGGTGGACTTGCTGAGATTCCACCTCCGCCGGGCGCGGTTCAAGGTTTTGGTCGCCAACACCGGCGCCGCCGGCCTTGCTGCCGTTCGCGCGGAGCGGCCGGACATTATCATTCTCGACATCATGTTGCCGGGGATGAGTGGAATTGAAGTCTGCCGCGCCCTGCGCTCCGATCCCTCCACGGCCTCCACGCCCGTTCTCATGCTTACCGCAAAGGGCGACGCCGGCGACCGCGTGAAGGGGCTCGAGACCGGCGCCGACGACTATGTCACAAAGCCTTTCAGTCCAAAGGAAGTCGTCCTCCGCGCGCAAGGGCTTCTCCGCCGCCTCCAGTCGGCATCCGAGCAGGCCGCGCTCGTGGAATTCGACGGCATCTGTTTGGACAAGGACAATCTCGTCGTGCGCGTGGACGGCACGCGGATCGAACTCACGACCACCGAATTCAGGCTCCTCACGGCGTTCCTGAACAACCGCTCCAAAACACTCAACCGCGAAATGCTGCTGCGCGATGTGTGGGGCTACGCGGGAGGGGCCGACAGCAGGACGGTGGATACCCATGTCCGGCGGCTCAGGGAAAAACTCGGCCGCCACGCACCGCGCCTCGAGACCATCCGTGGCGAGGGATACCGTCTGAAAGCCGAAGGCGGGGGAAATTCGTGATCTGGATCGCGCTGGCGGTCGCCACCGCAATCGGGTTGGCATTCCTCATCCTCCGCGTCGCGAAGGGTTGGCGCATCGTCCGCGGCGACATCCGTCGCTTGGCAGGGCGTGAGATCAATATCGCCGAGCGCCAGCCTGACTCTTGGCCATTTGCAAAAACCCGCGCCGACCTCCTTCTCATCGCGGGGCACCTGCGGCAACTGGACCGCCAAGTAGCAGACGAAGGGCTCAGCCTGCGCACCATTCTTTCCAGCATGAAGGAGGGCATCCTGATCGTGAACCGGGACCACCGAATCACACTGGTCAACGAAGCCCTCGGCTCGTTTTTTCCGGATATGAAATCCCCGCTCGGCCGCCCGGTCCTGGAGGCGTTCCGGCGCCATGAGCTGGAACAAGCCATCTCACAGATTCTCGCAGGCGGGCGCAGGCAGCGATTGGAGATGTCCTTTCCGCAGCCCGCGCCGGCATTGCCCCGACAATTCGATATCCATGTCGCCCCCCTGTCCGCCGAACAGGGAAGGCCCCCGCAGGCGGTGCTTGCCGTTTTTCAGGATGTGACCGAGGTCCGCACGCTCGAGGTGGCCCGACGCGAGTTTGTCGCGAATGTCTCCCACGAGTTCCGCACCCCGCTCACCATCATCAACGGCTATGTCGAAACGCTCCTCGACGGCACAGACGACGAACCGGAAATGGCCGGCCACTCGTTGAGCGCGATCCACCGGAATGTCCAGCGTCTGGCCCTGCTTATCGACGACCTGCTCACGATTTCCCAAATCGAAGGCCGCGCGCGAATCCTCGAATGCCGGGATGCGGACCTGCACCGCGTCCTCCGGGCTGTGTTGGAAAACTTCGCCCCCGACATCGAGGGGCGCGGGGCGGAGGTTTTTGTGGATTGGAACGAAGATGCCCGGCGGATCGAGGCCGACCCGCGGCGGATGGAGCAGGTTTTTTCAAATCTCCTCGAAAACGCCCTGCGTTACACCGAAAACGCCAGACCCCGCATTGCGGTGCGGGGCGAACTCGACGGCGGGGATGTGGTTGTTTCCATCTCCGACAACGGGCCCGGCATCCCTTTCGAGGACCAGGCGCACATCTTCGAGCGGTTCTACCGCGTGGGGAAGGATCGTGCGCGCGGAGCAGGCGGCACGGGCCTCGGCCTTTCGATCGTGAAAAACATCGTCCTCGCCCATGGCGGCGCCGTCCACCTCGACAGCACGCCGGGAAGCGGCGCAACATTCCGCATCCGCCTGCCTGTGCGCCAAAACGCCGTGCCGAACGGAAAATAATTCCGCAACTTTTCCAGCGCACCCGTGTTCCATCCCGCGCAACCATGAAACCACACACCATCATCATCGCCGCGGTCGCCGCATGCGGATTCGCCCAAGCGCTCCCGGCCCAAGACACCAACGCCCCCACCCCCGCAGGGAAATGTGAAAAGCCGAAAGGCTGGAGAGGCATGGAGGAAAAACTCCCCGAGGAAATGCGCGAGCGCTTTCGCGAGGCCCGCGATGCCGCCATGTCGGACCCCGAAATCCAAGCCCTCAAACAAAAGGCGGACGAGGCAGCCAAGGAATTCCGGGAAGCCATGCGCGCGGCCATTGCCGCAAAGGACCCCGAACTGGCCCAGAAGGTGAAGGAAGGGATGAAGGAATGGAAGGGATCCCACGGCGGCAAGGGCGGATTTTTGAAAAACCTTCCCGAAGCGGATAAGGAAAAACTCAAGGCCGCCCGGCAAATCGCACAGCAGGCGCCCGGCGTTCAATCGGCGAAAGACGCCCTGAAATCCGCCACCACGCCCGAACAGCGTCAGGCCGCTGCCGAAAATCTCCGCAAAGCCATGCACGAAGCGATGCTCGCCGCGGATCCGTCACTCGCCGACATCATCGACAAACTGCCTCCCGGTCCGCCGCCGCACGCCCCGGATCACGAATAATTTCGGAAGGGCAATTTCAAAAGGCGCCGCAGACCAGCGGCGCCTTTTTTATTTTCCGTAGGTCCGCACTTCTTCCCGCACGACAACTCTCGTGACGGTTTCCTTTTTCTCGAACGGATTGATGAATTTCGGCTTCAGTATCCGCGTGTAGGGACCGTCCACCGGAGTCGTGGTGAAAAGATCGCGGCGGTTCTCGATGGTGGTGCAGGAGCACAGAACGAGGGCGGCGAGGAGGGAGGCGACGGCAGCTTTCACGGCGCGTAGTTGGTATTCCCGCAGCCCCCGCTGTCAAGGTCGCTGTTCGGGATTGCGCGCCGCGCGCCAGAGGATAAAGGGGCAGCCCGCGCCGCGCATGGAAATCACCGAAAAATTTCTCGTCTCGATCGGCGGCTGGCCAGTGATGAAGGAAGCCCGGGCGCTCCACCGCGCCGGCGCCGTCCACTCGGCCGAATACGAACCTCCAGTCCTGCGCGGACGCGTGGTTTCAGGAGGCAAGGAAATCCCCGCCGGGCTCCGCATCAAAAACCCGATCGATATCGAAAACCTCTGCCC
>JBMOIA010000080.1:0-6320 GCA_049317565.1 Terrimicrobiaceae bacterium
TTGGCGGCGTAGGCGGCCTCGGCCTTGTCGCGGTCGAGGACGAATTGGCGGTCTCCGAGTGAGATGGTGGTGGTGGACATGGCGTTTGGGTGTTCGGGTTTTTTTTGGCGGGATGCGGGGTCGGGGGAACGAGGATTTCTGGGCCTCGCGGCCGCCCTCCCGGCGCAAGCGGGGGCGAGAATCACTTCGAGAGGGCCCCGCGTCAAACAAAAAAACATGATGTAGTGGTTAAAAATTCCAGCGACCACCATATATTGTGGTTTTAGCGGTAGCATAAACCGGACCAATAAAATGCCGATTGGCCGTGAAGCGGTTACAAAAACAGGCGGATTTTTCGTGGTTTCGCCCGGATTCGCGGGCTCCGGGGGCGGCGTGTTTTGGTTCGACTTCGGCGGGTGTGGTTTGCATGGTTCGGGGATGGAAATTTTGATTGCAGCCAGCGAGATGGCGCCGTTCGCGCGGACGGGCGGGTTCGCGGACTCGGTGCGGGATTTGGCGGAGGGAATCGCGGCGGCCGGGCATTCGGTGACGGTCGCGATGCCATTCTACCGCTGCGTGCGCGAGAATGCGGCACTCGGGGCGCGGCGCTCGAAGATGAAATTTCCGGTGCAGGTGGGCGCGGCGCGGTTGCAATGCGAATGCTGGGAGGCGGAGGAGTCGGGCGGTGTGAAGTTTTTGTTTTTCGCGCGGGACGAATACTACGACCGCACCGGGCTCTATGGGATGGACGGGCAGGATTATTCCGACAACGCGGCGCGGTTCATTTTTTTCGCGAAGGCGGTGGCGGAGGCGGCGAGGCAGCGGCACGCGGATGTGCTTCACCTGCTCGGCTGGCAGCCGGCACTGGCGGCGGTGTTCCTACGCGAATCGGGTGGCGGCGTGCCAACGGTGTTGACGCCGTTCTCGCTCGAGTTCCAGGGGAATTTCTGGAGCCACGAATTCGCGCTGACGAATCTGCCGGGGCGCTATTTTTCGGACGCCGGCCTCGAGTTCTACGGCAGCATGAATTTCCTGAAGGCGGGAATTGTTTTTTCGGATGCGGTGGTGCTGCCCGGCGGGCGCGCTGTCGCGGAAATGCAAACGCCGGCTCACGGCTGCGGGCTCGAAAATGTGCTGCGCCAATATGCGGACAAGCTCGAAGGAATCGCGCCGGGCGTCCCGGAAACCGCTCTGGGACTGGTTCCGCGGGATTCCAAGGCGCAGGCGGCGGCGCGGAAAAAACTTTTTCCCAAGGCCGCGGCGGGAGCGGATGCGGTCTTCGCGGCGTTCGATACGGCGTCCACGGCCGGGGCGGGATTGGATTTGTTGTTCGGTGCGCTCGACCGGTTGGCGCCCGCTCCGGTGCATGTGGCCTTGCTCGGCGCGGTGCCGGAGGCGTTGCGGATGGAATTCGAAGTCGCCGTGCGCCGGCATGCGGCACGGCTCGTGCACCTCGGCGAACCCCATGAACAGGGCGTGTCGGAGGTTTTGGCCGCTTGTGATTTTGTGCTGTTGCCCGGGGCGCTCGAACCGGGTTCGGTCTTCGCGATGCGGGCGCTGCGGAATGGACTGGTGCCTATCGCAGCCCAGTGCGAGGGGCTTCACGAAACGGTGAGGGATTTCGATCCGGTGCGCGAAAGCGGCAATGGATTGATTTTGCACAGGCGCACCGTCGGGGCCTTGTGCGACACGCTGTGCCGGGCGCTGCAACTCGGCGCGGCCGACAGGGCACTGCTCTCAGGGCGCGCGGGGGAATCGGATTTTTCCTGGAAGGCCGCTGTGGCGCGCCTGGACTCGCTCTACGGGCGGCTCGCGGCGCGAGCGGGCCGGATGGCCGCCTGATTTTTGCGCGTGATGCAACGGCGCTGGATCATCCCCGATGGTGCGAATGACGGTGCTGTGGCGCGCCTTCGCGGGGAACTCGGGCTGCCGGGTTTTTTAGCGGCATTGCTGGTGCGGCGGGGATTTTCGGAGCCCGGTGCGGCGGATGCGTATTTGAATCCCAAGCTGCGCTCCCTCGCCCCGCCGGAGTCTTTGCCCGACATGCAACCGGCCGTGGAACGGCTTCTGCAGGCCGTCTCCGGGCGGGAGAGGATCGTCCTCTATGGAGATTACGATGTGGACGGCATCACCTCGCTCGCGATTTTGGCGAGGGTGTTGAAGGCATTTGGCGCGGGGGTGGAGTGTTTCCTGCCGATGCGCGAGGGCGAGGGTTACGGGTTGAGTGCGGCCGGTGTGGAAAGATGCCTCGAGGCGCACAGGCCTTCGCTGCTGGTGGCGGTGGATTGCGGGACGAATTCGGTGCGCGAGATCGGCCAACTGCGGGCGCGGGGCGTGGATGTCATTGTTCTCGACCACCACGAACCGGGAGCGCAGCGGCCGGATTGCACGGCGCTGGTGAATCCCAAGCTGGGGGAGGATTTTCATTACCTGTGCAGTGCGGGAGTTGTTTTCAAACTCGCCCATGCGCTGCTGAAGGCCTCGCCGCGTCCGGATGTGGATTTGCGCGATTACCTTGATCTGGTGGCGTTGGCCACAGTGGCCGACATTGTGCCGTTGATCGGAGAGAACCGGATTTTTGTGGCGCATGGGCTTCGGCGTATGGAGTCGACCCGATGGGCAGGCTTGGCGGCGCTGCGGGATGTGGCCGGGGTTTCGACGCCGGTGCGGGTCTCCGACATCGGCTTCCGCATGGGACCGCGCATCAATGCGGCGGGGAGGCTCGGTCCGGCCATGGAAGCGTTGAGATTGTTGCTGACCGATGATCGGCGGGAGGCGGCGAAACTGGCGGCGGGGCTGGATGCGCACAACCGCGAGCGGCAGGGTGTGGAACGCCGGGTGGCGCAGGAGGCCGAGGAATGGGCCGTGAAAAATTTCGACCCCGCAAGCGATGCCACGATCGTGGCCGGCAGCCGCGAGTGGCATATCGGCGTGCTGGGCGTGGTGGCCTCGCGCCTGATGAGGCGCTTCAACCGGCCGACATTCGTCATCGGCTTCAATGAAGAAGGGTCCGGCACGGGCAGCGGGCGCAGCATCGAAGGAATTTCGCTGGTGGGGCTGTTGCGCGATTGCGCCGGGCTTCTGGAAAAATTCGGCGGCCACGACATGGCGGCGGGGATTTCGCTCAAGGAGGAAAATTTAGAAACTTTTCGGGGAGCGTTCGAGGAGGCGGCACGAGGGGTGGCGACCGAGGAGATTCTCACGCCGCGGCTCGCACTCGACGGCGAGTTGGAGCTGGGGGAATTGGGGGAGGGATTGCTTGAGGCGCAGGACCGCTTGGAACCGTTCGGCGCGGCCAACCCGCAACCGATCTTGTTTTCCCGTGCCGTGGCTCCCTGCGGCGAGCCGCGCCTGATGAAGGACAAGCACCTCGGATTCGAATTCCCATGCGGGCGGAGGCGGATGAAGGCGGTGTATTTCAATGCGCCGGTCGGTTCGCTGCCGCGGCCGCCGTGGGATGTGGCGTTCACGCTCGACTGGAATGTTTGGCAGGGCCGGGCGGAGGCGCAGATGCGCATTGTGGAAATCCGGGCGGCCGCATGAGCCGGCTCGCGCCCGACACGCCGCTGGCTTCGCTCGATTGGGTGCCGCGGAACCGGCAGGCGCCGCTCGCGAGGCTCGGTCTGCACACGCTCGGGGACTTGTTGCGCCATTTTCCGAGGAGGCACGAGGACCGCAGGAAATTCGACCGGTTCCCCGACCAGGCGGGCGACCAGGCGCTGTGTCTTTTCGGCATCGTGAAAAAGACGAGCTACCGGAGATTCGGACCGCGGAGGATTTTCGAGGCGAGACTCGAGGAAGAGGGTGGCGATGTGCTGACGCCATCGCTGACCTGCCGGTGGTTCAATATGCCATGGGTGCAAAACGCCATCACCGGCGGGCAGCTTCTTGTGGTTTACGGCAGGCCGCGGGAACGCTCGGGCAAGGTGGTGATGGAACATCCCGAGTTCGAAGTGATCGACGACGCGGGGGAGGCATCGATCCATTTTGACCGCATCACGCCGGTGCATGCGGCGGGTGATGGGATTCCGGCGCGGGTGGTGCGGGAGTTGGTGCATCGGGCGTTGGAAGAAACTGACCTGGCGGCAATGGGGCGGCTTTGGCCCGAGGGGGGCGCGGAGGCCTTTCCCCCCGATGCCTGGCGGGCGGTGCATTTTCCTTTGAGTTTCGAGGAATGCGAGGTGGCGCGGCGTGCGCTGGTTCGGGATGTTTTTTTTGGGATCCAAATCGTGCTTTGCTCGCGGCATGCGGAATTGCGGAAGGCCGGCGGAGTGGCGCGACCTGGCACCGGGCTTCTCTGGAAGCGGCTCGAGGAGGCACTGCCATTCAAGCTGACGGATTCGCAACGGGAGGTGATGGCGGAAATTTCGTCCGACATGGCGGCGCCGTTGCGGATGAACAGACTGCTGCAGGGCGATGTGGGTTCGGGAAAAACGCTGGTCGCGCTGCGCGCCATGATTCAGGCGTTCGAGGGCGGATGGCAGGCCGTGCTCATGGCGCCGACGCAAATCCTCGCCGAGCAGCACTACCTGAATTTCCGCCGGATGCTCGATCCGATCGGTGTGCCGGTGGCGTTGCGGACGGCATCGCGCCGCGAGGGAACAGAGGCGGATTTGTTCTCGGGGTCGGCTGGAGGTTTTGAAAAGGGTCCGCCGATCGTGGTCGGCACGCATGCGCTGCTCTACGAAGGGGCGGAGCTCGACAATGCTGGGCTGGTGGTGATCGACGAGCAGCACAAGTTCGGCGTGTTGCAGCGCGCAAAGTTGATCGGGCGGGCCGGGGCTCCCGATGTGCTGGTGATGACGGCCACGCCGATTCCGCGCACGATCACGCAGACACTGTATGGCGACCTCGATGTTTCGGTTTTGCGCGGGCGGCCGGCGGGGCGGGGCGAGGTGGTAACGGCGTTGCGGGACAGTTCGAAGCTGCCGGCGATCGTGGATTTCCTGAGGGCCGAGACCGCGGCCGGGCGGCAGGTTTATATCGTTTATCCGTTGGTCGAGGAGTCGGAGAAGCTCGATGCGAAGGCCGCCACGGCGGAGTTCGAGAAATGGGCGGAGCTGCTGGCGCCGGCGCGCGTGGACATGGTGCACGGGCGCTTGGATGCGGAGCGAAAGGAACAGGCGATGGCGCGGTTCCGCGATGGAACGACCTCCGTGCTGGTGGCGACAACCGTGATCGAGGTGGGGGTGGATGTGCCGAACGCCTCGGTGATGCTGATCGAGGAGGCGGGGAGATTCGGGCTCTCGCAGTTGCACCAGTTGCGCGGGCGGATCGGGCGGGGATCGGCGAAATCTTGGTGCATTCTTCTGCAGGACGGCGCGAAGGGCGATGCGCTGGAAAAATTGCAGGCGCTCGAGCGGACGGCGGATGGATTTGAAATCGCGGAGGTGGACCTGCGCCTGCGGGGGCCTGGCGACATGCTCGGCACGGCGCAAAGCGGTTTGCCCGCGCTCGGACCCGGGGATTTATTGAGGGACGCGGAGGAGATGTGCGAGGCGAGGGCGGCTGCGAAACGAGTGCTGGAGCGGGACCCGGGGTTGGATCTGCCGGAGCATGCGGCATTGCGGAGGCATGTGGACGCGCAGCGGGACCGTAAGATTTTGGCGGAGGGCTGATCGGCTCTCCGATCCCGCTTGGCATGCGGGGCGGGGCGGTGTTTTGCTTCGCCGATGAAACTGACTTATTTCGGGCATTCATGTTTTTTGGTGGAGGCAGGCGGGGCGCGGTTGCTGTTCGATCCGTTCATCACGCCGAACCCTTTGGCGGCGGGCGTGGATGTTTCCGCAATCGGGGCGGATGTTGTTCTGATTTCACACGGCCATGCCGACCACATCGCGGACGCGGTGGACATCGCGAAGCGGACGGGAGCGTTGGTGGCGGCGAATTGGGAGATCGCTGATTGGCTCGGGAAGCAGGGCGTGGCCAACACCTTTGCAATGAACCACGGCGGGTCGGTGAAGTTCTCCGGCGGCCGGGCGAAGATGGTGAATGCAGTGCATTCGAGCGTGCTGCCCGACGGGACTTATGGCGGGAATCCAGCCGGGTTCGTGGTCGAGACCGGCGAGGGGAATTTTTATTATGCCGGCGACACGGCACTCACGCTCGACATGAAGCTCATTGCGGAGGAATTCAAATTGCGCTTCGCGGTGTTGCCGATCGGGGACACTTTCACGATGGGCGCGGCGGACGCGGCGCGTGCCGCGAAATTCTGCGGCGCGGGGAAGGTGGTCGGGGTGCACTACAACACATTCCCGCCGATTCAAATCGATACGGCTGCCGCGGAGGGCGTTTTCGAGGGGCAAGGGTTGAAACTCGTGCTGCCGGGGATCGGGGAGACG
>JBMOIA010000081.1:0-6319 GCA_049317565.1 Terrimicrobiaceae bacterium
TTCGCGCTCTTCTTCCTCTGGCCGATCTCCGAAACCGTCCGCGGCGCGTTCATCGGGCCGGACGGCCGCTTCACCACCGAATACATCGGCGAGGTGTTCCGGAACCCGATCTACCTCGAGGGGCTCTGGAACTCGCTGCAGATGGGCGTCTGGAGCACGCTCCTCGCCGCGGCCATCGCCATTCCGCTCGCATGGATTTCCGATCGCTTCATCTTCCCCGGCAAAACCCTCCTTGGCGCGCTGGTGCTCGTCCCGATGATTCTCCCGCCGTTTGTCGGCGCGATCGGCATCAAACAAATCCTCGGCCAGCAGGGTGCGCTCAACGCGTTTCTGGCGGACATCGGCCTGCTCAACCCAGCCGCGCCGATCGATTGGCTCGGCGAGGGTCGGCTCTGGGGTGTCATTGTCCTCAACGCTCTCCACCTCTACCCGATCCTCTACCTCAATGTCCTCGCCGCCCTCGCGAATGTGGACCCCGCGATGGAGGAGGCCGCCGAGAACCTCGGCTGCACCGGGCTGCGCAAGTTCCGCCGCGTCACGCTCCCGCTCATCATGCCCGGCGTCTTCGCGGGCGGCACCATCGTGTTCATCTGGTCGTTCACCGAACTCGGCGTCCCCCTCATGTTCGATTTCACCCGCGTGACCTCGGTCCAAATTTTTTACGGCATCAAGGATATCGGCGGGAATCCGTTCCCGTTCGCTCTGGTCGTCGTCCTGCTCGGGGCGACCGTCCTCATGTATGCCGCGGGGAAATTCCTCTTTGGCCGAGATTCACATTCCATGATGGCGAAAGCGACCAGCCAGGGCGGCCCGCGCCCGGCGGGGTTTGCCACCGGGCTCCTCTGCGCAGGCCTCTTCGGACTCGTCACCTTCCTCGCCGTGCTCCCGCACATCGGCGTCGTCCTCGTTGCCTTCTCCACCGACTGGTATCAAACCGTCCTCCCCTCGGGCTGGACGCTCTCGCATTTCGAAGCCGCGCTCGGCCACAACCTCACGCTCCCCTCGATCCAGAACAGCCTCAAATACGCGGGCCTCGCCACCATCGTGGACCTCATTCTCGGCATCTCGATCGCCTATGTTGTCGTCCGCACGAAGCTCGCCGGCCGCCAGGTGCTCGACGCCATGTCGATGATGCCGCTCGCCGTGCCCGGGCTCGTCCTCGCCTTCGGCTATCTCGCGATGACGCAGGAGGGGAAATTCTTCCACTTCCTCAACCCCACCATCGACCCGCTCGCGATCCTCGTCATCGCCTACTCGGTCCGCCGACTGCCGTATGTCGTCCGCTCCGCCGCGGCGGGCTTCCAGCAAACCAGCACCACGCTCGAGGAGGCCGCGCAAAACCTCGGCTGCCCGCCTCTCCGCGCGCTCCGCAAAATCACACTCCCGCTCATCGCGGCCAACCTCCTCGCCGGCGGCCTGCTCGCCTTCTCGTTCGCCATGCTCGAAGTCAGCGACTCGCTCATCCTCGCGCAGAGGCAGCAGGATTTCCCGATCACGAAAGCGATCTACGAACTCTACCAACTCCTCGGCGAAGGCCGCTTCGTCGCCAGCGCGCTTGGCGTTTGGGCGATGGCCTTCCTCGGCGTCACCATCATCGGTGCCAGCATCATTCTCGGGAAAAAACTCGGGGCCATCTTCCGCGTCTGATACCCGTCGGGCGGTCTCCGATCCGCTGCGATGTTTTCCATATTCAAAAACCCGCCGCGTCCCGCGCTGCATGCCGTCCTGGCATTCGCAACCGCCATCGTGCTGTGGCACCTGTGGGACCGCGCGTGGAATCCCGCATGGCTCGGCCATCTGCGCATCGACCCGCTCGTTTACCACGCCCGCGCCGAATTTTTCCTGTCGAACGGCTCTTGGGCCGGCATCGGCTTCAACGAATACCAGCCCGGCGCCCTCTGGTTTTTCGCGGCCACCGGCCTCTGCACGCCCGGCATCGCGGAGTTCGACAACTTCCTCCGAACCCTCATGGCTGCGAATTGCCTTCTGCTCGCGGCGCATGTCGCCCTCGCCGCGTGGGCGGGGACGCGCCTGGCACCGTGGCTCCTGCTCGCCCTCGCCGCCGCCTGCGGCCCCATCCTGCTCTTCCGCTTCGAACTCTTCGTCTCGCTCTGCACCATTGGCGGTTGGCTGCTCTGGAAAAATTCCCGAATGCCCGCATCGGGATTCCTCCTTGGGCTCGCGGTCTCCGCGAAACTTTACCCGATCCTCCTCGGCCCCCTGTTCCTCATCGACTCCTGGCGCTCCGGCGGCCTCCGCCGCACGGCATGCGGGCTCGCCGGATGGGCCATCGGAGCCGCACTCCCCGCGGCCGCATTGTTCCTCTCCGGCACCCGACCCCAGGAAATCCTCGACGCGCTCCGCTACCATTTCGACAAGCCCATCGGCATCGATGGATTCCAGGGTTCGCTCGTCCCGCTGCTGCAGGGCGCCTTCGGCATCCCGCTGCGCAATGCACCGCGCAATGGCATTTACGGCTTCGAATCCGACCTCGGCGCCCTGCCGACTTTTGCCATTTCCTGGCTTTGGCTCCCGCTGGCTGTCGGCGCGATGGTCCTCGCGCTGCGCCTGCAAAAGGGCAGGGCGTGGCCCGAACCCGCCGCGCTGTTCGTCCTGTTCGGAACCTATGTCGGCCTCGGAAAACTCATGGCTCCGCAATACGCCTGGTGGGCCGTGTCGTTCCTGCCCTTCGCCTCGGCCGGCCTTTTCACTGCGCGCCAACTCGCCCTCATTGCCGCCCCGCTCCTCGCCGCCCTCGCGCTCTCCCAATTCATCTACCCGCTCAACTACACGGAATTCATCGAATGTTTTTCCCAAGACCCGCTCGCCAACCGGCTCTTCTGGCTCAACGCCGCCAAAAACCTCCTCTGGCTCGTCTCCATCACGCTCGCTGCGGTTTTCTTGATTGGGGGTTCAAACAAACCTACCGCTCGCACGTAGCCAGTCCCGCCACCCACTTGCCCCGGGTGATGATTGTGGGCTTCGCGAATCCGCATTTTCGCAGCGCGGCGCAGACTTCGGCGGATTGTTTTTTCAAGACTCCCGAAAAAATCAGCCAGCCCCCGGCGTTCAGCCTTCCCGCCAGTGCCGGCGCGGAATCGATCAACAATTCGCTGTAGAGATTGGCGAGCACCACATCCGCTTTGGCGAATTTCGCGGCTTGGCGCGAGTCGGCCACCGAAAACGAAATCCGGCGGCATCCGTTCGCCCGCGCATTTCCCTTCGACACCCGGATGCAAACGGGATCGAAGTCGAACGCCTCCACCCTCGCCGCGCCAAGTTTTTCCGCCGCGATGGCGAGGATGCCACTGCCGGTCCCCGCATCCAGCGCGCGCCAGCCTTTTGGCAACTTCCCCGCGATGTCGCAGAGCAATCGCAGACAGGTCGCCGTGGTCGCATGGTCGCCAGTCCCGAACGCCATCCCCGCCGGGATCAAGATTGACCGCCCCTGCTCCGCATCCCCGCGAAAAGATGTCTCATCCGAGTGGATTCTCAATCTTCCCCGGATGGGAATCGGCGCCCTCGGGCGTGCCGGGTCACCGGTCCAAACCTCCGGCTTGAGCGCCGCCACCCGCCCGCCGAACCGCTTCCTGAGCGGCTCCAGTTCCCGCTTCGCCCCGAAAACATGGATCGTGAGCGCCTCCGATTCCGGCCGGCACAGCATCATCACGCGCCCCGGGTCGATCGTTGCCAGTCTCAGGTGCCAGAGTTCCTCCTGTCGCGCAGTCGTCCGCCGCGTCCACCGGTGCATCGTCATTCCCCATTCCAAACCCGAATCTGCCAAACGCCCAATCCTTCTTTTTCTTGTTCGTGCTCGCAGGGTGCCGATAGATTGCCCGGCAGTGTGGCTCCGCACGGGGCTCCCGATTTTTCCAACATGAGCGAAACGGCAACTCCAACGGCGGTGGTGAATGTGCAGATCGACGGGGAATGGAAGCAGTTCCCGAAAGGCACGCGTGTGATCGAGGCCTGCATGAAGAGCGGGAAATTCATTCCGCACTACTGCTACCACCCGAAACTCAGCTCGCCGGGGAATTGCCGCATGTGCCTTGTCGAAACCGGCCGCCCGAAAATGACGCCGGACCGCCAGCCGGTGCTCGATGCCAACGGCCGCCCCGAAATCGCCTGGGGGCCGAAGCCCGAGATTTGCTGCGCGCTCGAGGTCGCCGAGGGCATGGGCGTGCGCACCACCTCGCCGCTCGTGGAGGAGTGCCGCAAGGGCGTGATGGAATTTCTTTTGATCAACCACCCGCTCGATTGCCCGATCTGCGACCAGGCCGGCGAGTGCAGGCTCCAGGAATTTTCGGTGGAATTCGGCAAGGGCGAGTCGCGATTCCACGAGGAGAAGGTGAAAAAGCCCAAGCGCGTGGACATCGGCGAGCGCATCGTGCTCGACGACGAGCGCTGCATCATGTGTTCGCGTTGCATCCGGTTCATGCAGGAGATCGCGCACGACGATGTGCTGGGCTTCCTGAACCGCGGCAGCCACACGACCCTTTCGGTCTACCCGGGCAAGCGGCTCGACAGCAATTATTCGCTGAACACCGTGGACATCTGCCCGGTGGGCGCGCTCACGAGCAAGGATTTCCGGTTCAAAATGCGCGTGTGGTTCCTCAAGGAAACCAAATCCATCGATGTCAATTGCGGCACCGGCGCGAACATCCTCATCAGCAGTCGCGAGAACATCGTCCACCGCATCACGCCGCGGGAAAACGATGAGGTCAATTCCTGCTGGATGCCCGACAGCCACCGGCTGAATTTCCACTACCTGCACAGCGACGACCGACTCAAGGACCCTGTGATCAAGGGCGGCGATGTGCCGGCGAAATGGACACGCGCCATTGCTGCCGCCGCGGAGCAGTTGAAGGGGCGCGACCCGTCCCGCACAGCGATCATCGCCTCGGCTCGCATGACGAACGAGGAACTCTTCCTCGCGAAGCGCCTCGCCGATGCGCTCAAAATTTCGAATGTCGATCTCCTGCCGCGCCCGCAGAAGGGCGATGGGTTCCTCATCTCCGATGATGGAAACCCGAACACCTCGGGTGCGAAGATGCTGGGCCTCGCCACGGGAAAACTTCCCGCCATCACGGAGGGCGTTCGCAACGGGCAAATCACAGCGCTCGTCGTGCTGTGCGAGGATGCCGTGGATTGCGGAATCCCCGCTGAATCGCTGGCAAAGCTCGAGTCGCTCGTGGTGATGGGAATCCTCGCGGACCGCACCACGCCGCACGCCACCGTCCTGCTGCCCTCAAGCGCCTGGGCGGAGAAGCGCGGCACGATGGTCAATATCAAGGGCCGGCTCCAACGCCTCAACCAAGCCATCCAGCCCCCAGGCCAGGCGCGCGACGATTGGGAAATCCTGCGCGACCTCGTTCAGGCGGTGGGCGGATCGAACGGCGTTTACACGATCGAAGAAGTTTTCAAATTGATGGCCACGGAAACCCCGGCGCTCGCCGGACTCACCATCAGCCGCGTCGGCGACCTCGGCGTGCAACTGCAGTTGGGCGCCTGAAGATGCCGAGGCTGGTTTTTTTAGCGATTCTCCTCGCGTTGGCCGGATGCGGCGGGCGCGCCGTTCAGCCTGCGCCCGAGCGGCTCGTGCGCATCGATTGGATCGGCAACCAGTGCTACCGCATCACCTCGTCACTCGGCACATCGATCCTCTCGAACCCCTTCGCACCGGGCATCGGCGGGCGCAAACTTCCCTCGCCGCTCAAGGCCGACATCGTCCTCGTGACTTCCGAAAAACCGGAGTTCAATAACATCAACGCGATCGAGAACCAGCCTGCCATTCTGCGCGGCGGTGTGGGCATTGGGCTCACCTCGGTCACCGGCATTCCCATCCGCGGCATCCCCACCTACCGCAATCCCGACCTGCCATCCTCGGACGGCATGAACCTCGCGTTCACTTGGGTGATGGATGGCATCCGCTTTTGCTTCGCCGGAAATGTCGAGCGGCCGTTCACCTCAGACCAACTCCAGCAGATCGGGACAGTGGATGTCTTGTTTCTCTCGCCATCGGGTTTGAGCGCGGCGAATTGCGAGGCGCTTCTCGGCCAGCTCCGCCCGAAGCTTCTGGTCCCGATGGGCGCGAAAGGGCGCGCTTGGACGGTCGGACCCGTGCACCGCAAGGACTCGTCCACGATTTCCTTCTCTCGCGCGATGCTTCCCGCCCAGACCGCCACGCTCCTCCTCGCGCCTTGAAAAAAAGGCTGCTCCTCATCGGCTCGGGTGGCCGCGAGCACGCCCTCGCTTGGAAACTCGCCCAGTCGCCGTCCGTTGAAAAAATCTTCATCGCGCCGGGCAACGCCGGCACCGC
>JBMOIA010000082.1:0-6310 GCA_049317565.1 Terrimicrobiaceae bacterium
TCTTTTTCGTGCAAAGACGACAGTATTGGGCGGGGCGGTTACGCTACTTTTTGACGAGCTCAGCGCAGGGCCGAGAGGAGGCGGCGGAGGTGGGTGGCGGCGTCGAAGCGGGCGCGGAGAGGGGTGATGGTGCCGTCCGGGGAGATTTTCCAAGCGAAGAGGGCGGCGGGTGTGGAGTCGGGTGCGGCGCGGAATTCGGCGAAGCGCCAGTCGCTGGCCAAGAAACCGTCGGGGAGCGGTTCGATCGTGAGGTAGCCGTTTGAGAACCAGAGGAGTTTTTCCACGGTGCGCGAGAGCGGCGGGTTGGTGGCGGGAAGGGGATTTTTTGGGATGGCGAGGAATTCGATCGGGCGAAGGGGTGCGAGGAGCGAGTGGTAGCCGACGAGGAAGGAGTCCGGGGTTTCGGCGACGCAGCGCCAGAGTAGGGTGTTGAAGGGTGTGGGGGCCGACATGTGGCGGATGGCGGGGGTGGCGTTGGCGCGGAGGGATTTTTCGAAAGCGGCGTCGGCGGTGGTTTTGGCGGCGAAGCTCCAGAGCACATAGAGGGTGGCGAGGGCGAGGCCGGTGCAGTTGGCGGCGCGGCGCAGGTGGGGGCGGTTTTTTGCAAAAAGTGCGATGGCGAGACCGGCGAGAATCGTTGTGGTGAAGAGGGGGTCGATGATGAAGAAGTTGTTGGTGCCTGCGCGCAGGTCGCTGAACGGGGCGAGGATGGCGGTGCCGTAAACCGTGAAGACATCGATGAGGACATGCGAGGCGAGGATGCAGGCCACGGCGGCGGTGGCGCGGGCGAAGTGGATTTTTCCGCTGTGGATGTGGGCGATCAGCCAACCCAAAAGGGGGGAGGCGGCGAGGATGAACGGCAGTGCGTGCGAGGGGCCGCGGTGCCATTCCAGGCGTTGGAGGGCGTCCATCCACGGAAAGGCAATGATGTCGAGGTCCGGCAGCGTGCCGATGGCCGCACCCCAGAGTGCGGCGCGGCGTCCGAGTTGGCGCCCCATGGCGGCTTCGGCAACGGCGGCGCCCAATGCGGCGTGGGTGAGGGAATCCATTTGCCGGGGAATGTAGCGTGCCGGGGGCAAAAGGGGAATGGCTCTGCAGGTTCTCCGGCCGCAAATGTTTTCGCATGGCCTCTTTGGTTCTTGTGGTGGGTGTGGTGCGGGCGTTTCATTGCGGGCGATGGAAACCATCAACAAGCTCGTCGAGCAGGGGGCTTCGCTCGTTTGGGGGCCCTGGCTCGTGTTCCTCCTCTTCGCAACCCACCTTTTCCTGACCTTCCGGACGGGATTCATCCAGCGGCATCTCGGCCACGCGCTGAAGCTCTCGGTGACGAAGGATCCCGACTCGCCGGGTGACATCAGCCAGTTCGGCGCGCTCGTCACGGCGCTGGCGGCGACGATCGGCACGGGAAATATTTACGGCGTGGCGGGGGCGATCCTGCTGGGTGGACCGGGGGCGGTGTTGTGGATGTGGCTGACGGGTGTTTTCGGCATCGCCACGAAATACGCGGAGGCGTTGCTCTCGGTGAAATACCGTGTGGTGAATGCGAATGGGCAGATGAGCGGCGGGCCGATGTATGTGCTGGAACGGGCGTTGAACGCGAAATGGGCCGGCGTGGTTTTCGCGGTTTTCACGGCGATCGCCGCATTCGGCATCGGAAACATGGTCCAGTCAAATGCCATCGCGGACATGGTGGTGGCCAACAAGGATGTGCTTCCCTTTGTCGCGAGTGACTGGCACCTCAAACTCGGGGTGGGAATTTTTCTGACGGTGCTGACGGCGGCGGTGATCCTCGGCGGGGTGCGGTCGATCGCGGGTTTTTGCACAGTGCTGGTGCCGTTCATGGCGGCGGCTTATGTGCTGGGGTGCCTCGTGCTGCTGGCGTTTCAGTGGGACAAACTGGGCGATACGATCGGTTTGATCGTTTCCAGCGCGTTCACCGGGCAGGCGGCTGTGGGCGGCTTTGTGGGTGCGGGCATCGCCGAGGCGATGCGCTTTGGCATCGCGCGCGGTTTGTTTTCCAACGAGTCGGGCCTGGGCAGTGCGCCGATTGTGGCAGCGGCGGCGCAGACGAAGGATCCGGTGCGGCAGGCGCTGGTTTCAAGCACGGGGACTTTCTGGGACACGGTGGTCGTGTGCGCGATGACGGGACTCGTGCTTGTGGCTTCGGGTGATTGGCAGACCGGCGGAATGACCAAGGCGACGCTGTGCGATGCGGCGTTCCACCATCTCGGCTTGTTCGGCGATGCGGTGCTGATTGTTGGTTTGTTGACTTTCGTGTTTTCGACGATTCTCGGCTGGTCGTATTACGGCGAGAAGGCCGTGGAGTATCTGGCCGGCGTCGGTGCCGTGCTGCCTTACCGCCTTCTGTGGGTTGCGGCGGTCTTCATCGGCTCGGTATGGAAGAGCGATGCGCTGTGGAATTTCTCCGACATGATGAACGGGCTGATGGCGATTCCGAACCTGGTGGCGCTGCTGTTGCTGAGCGGCGTGATCGCATCAGAGTCGAAGCGGTATTTTTCCGAGCGGCGGTGAGCAGGGGTCGGGCTCAACTGATCCTGCAAAACCTCGACATCACTCTGCGGTAGCGCATTTTTTCCTGCAATCCGATGGGCAAGCCCGCCGCCTACTTCCATCAACTCGACGCACTGCGCGGTGTCGCGTGCATCATGGTTCTGTTTCACCATCTTGTCCCGGGTGCCAGCAAACATGTCGCGCTCGGGCCGCTTGGCGTCCGGTTGTTCTTTGTCATGACCGGATTTCTTCTCGTCGGAAACCTGCTGCGCGAGATGGATCGCGGACGCAGTCCCTCGGGAATTTTGAGCAATTTCTATACGAAGAGGGC
Organism: Terrimicrobiaceae bacterium; assembly: GCA_049317565.1. GTDB lineage: Bacteria > Verrucomicrobiota > Verrucomicrobiia > Chthoniobacterales > Terrimicrobiaceae > UBA967. The sequence continues at coordinate 2,843 of JBMOIA010000082.1, forward strand.
GATCCGCATCCTGCCGGTTTACCTGCTCGCGTTTGTAGCAGTCCTTGCGTCAGGCGCACTGGCGGCGCGCGAGGTTTGGCCGTGGATTGCCACCTTCACGATCAACTTGCACATGGGCGCCACCGGCGAGTGGCCGGGCAACCTCTCGCATTACTGGTTTCTTGCGGCCAACGAGCAGTTGGTCCTCGCGCTCTCCCTGATCATTCTCTGGCTGCCGGGCCGCTATCTCGTTCCCGCTCTCGTGCTGCTGTTCGCTGGAGCGTGGCTCCATCGCTGGCTCGGCACCGAATGGGGCTTGGAGCCGATGATGGTTTGGTATTCGCCGCTCTCGTGCATGGACTCGATCGCGATGGGTGCCCTCCTTGGGCTCTGGCACCGCTCGAAGCCCGAAGCGCTTTCCGATTTCGCCCGCCGACCCTCAGTCACCGCTGCCGCATGGATCGCGCTGTTGCTTGCATGGACAATCCGGGCGCGCTTTTCCCAAACCCCGGTCATCCATTTGGCGGAAACCCTCGAGGCCGTGTTCTTCGGTTGGCTCATCGTCCGGGCTGCGTTTGGTTTTCAAGGCCCGGTCGGAAAAATCCTCGCTTCGCCCGTGCTGGTTTACACCGGCATGGTGAGCTACGCGCTCTACATCTTCCATCCGATCGTCCACAGCTTCGTGTTCTGGGTATTTGGAAAACTCGGGCTGCCGGCCGAGCGCGCAAACCTCTCCCTGATCGCAACCACATTCCTGCTCACCTTCCTTGCCGCCACACTCAGCTGGTATCTCCTGGAAAAACCCCTCGCCTCACTGAAGCCCAAGCCCTCGCCCGCCAAGGGATAATTTTTGCAACCCGCAACCACATGTTTTACAAAACCACCATGCGAAGAGTCGTTGCCCTGATCGCCATATTCTCCGCAGCCATCCCCGCCGCTCGCGCGCAGTTGCTGGTCGCGCCGCAAAACGAAGAAAAAACCGTCCTCTCCGTATCCAACGACTCCAAAGATCCGGCATCCTCCGTTGCCATAATCAACAACCAGAGCGCCACCTTTTACCCCGCCAGCCTCACCGCTGCCGGGATCGACCTCCAAAAGGAAACAAAGCCCGTGGAACCCGCCGGGCCGGAGCCGGAGCAGGCCCCAGTCCAGCAAACCACCGAAACCGGTTCTTCGGCGCAAGCTGTGAAGGAAGCTTTCAAGGAAACCTCCGGAAGCACTGGATTCGTGGAACCCTCGGGGCTCTCCAAAGCCATTGCCAAAGACAAGCCGGCAGAAGACGAGTAACCGCGCATCCTTTTCAGACCGCAGGAAAGTTTTGCAGCGCCCCGCGTGTGGCGCCTATAACAGCAACACATGTCCAAGAAGCCCGCTCCGGTCTCGGAGTCAGACTATCTCAAGGCCTACCGCACTATGCTCGCCTCGCGCGTCCTCGAGGACAAACTCGCGGGCCTCTATCGCGCCGGAATGATCAAGGGCGGTGTCTTTCTTGGAAAAGGCCAGGAAGCCCTCAGCGTGTCGGTCGGCTTCCATCTTCGTCGAGGCGACATCTTCGCCCCGCTCATCCGCGACCAGGCCGGGCGCCTCGCATTCGGCGACACGATTCTCGATACACTCCGCACTTACCTCGGCTCGCAACTCGGCTCCATGCGGGGCCGCGATGGCAACATTCATCGCGGACGCCCGCGCGACGGCTACTACGCCATGATCAGCCACCTCGGCGCCATGGTTCCTGCTGTGGCGGGTGCCCTTCTCGCCCGCCGTCTGCGTGGTGAAACTGGCGTTGTCGGCGCGACATGCCTCGGTGACGGCGGCACATCCACAGGCGCTTTCCACGAAGGCCTCAACGCCGCCGCTGTGGATAAACTCCCGCTCGTGGTTGTCGTCGCCAACAATCAATATGCCTACTCGACCCCGAACTCCCGCCAATACGCCTGCGCCGATCTCCTCGACAAGGCCGCGGGCTATGGTGTCGCGGGCCACAAGGCCGATGGCACGAATCTCCTCGATTGCATGGAAACGCTCCGCACCGCCGTGCACCAGGCGCGCCAAGGCGGAGGTCCGCAACTGGTCGTCGCCCCGCTGCTCCGTCTTGTCGGACACGGCGAGCACGACGATTTCGCCTACCTCGACAAGTCCCTGAAAAAATCCGCCGTCGGTGAGGACTGCCTCGCCCTTGCCGAAAAGCACATCGTCTCTCAGGGATGGAAAACCGAGGCCGAACTCGTCGAGTGGCGCCGCGAGACCGAGAACGAGGTCAACACCATGGCCGACCGCGTGCGCCGCGAACCCGCTCCAGACCCCGCCGAGGACGATTGGGCCGCCCTCTCGCGCCCTGAATACCGCGAGCAATACGCCGCCGCATGATCACCTACCTCGAAGCCATCCGCCTCGCCCAGCAGAAGGCACTCGCCACCGATCCGCGAGTTTTCCTCTACGGGCAGGACATTGGAAATTTTGGCGGCGCGTTCAAGGCCACCAAAAACCTCGCCGCCGAATTCCCCGGCCGCGTGATTGATTCCCCGCTGAGCGAGGACGCCATTGTCGGCATGGCCATCGGTGCCGCCATCGAAGGCGCGCGGCCGATCGTCGAAATGCAGTTCGCCGACTTTTCCACCTGCGGCCTCAACCAAATCGTCAACCACGCCGCCACCCTGTTCTACCGCACCGGCGTTCCCTGCCCGATTGTGGTGCGCCTGCCCTCGGGCGGCACCTCCGGCGCCGGCCCGTTCCACAGCCAGAGCCTTGAAGCCATCTACGCCCACTGGCCGGGACTCGTCGTCGTCACGCCCGCCACTGTCGAGGATGTTTACTCCATGCTCCTCGAGGCCGTCGCCATCGACGACCCGGTGATCTTCTGCGAGCACAAATTTCTCTATTACCACCTCAAGGCCGAAAAACTCCCCGAAACCTCTCTGCCCATCGGCAAGGCCCGCATCGCCCGAGCCGGTCGCGACGCCACCATCGTCACTCACGGCGCCATGCTCCACGAGTCCCTCGCCGCCGCCAGCGAACTCGCTGCCGATGGCTATGAACTCGAGGTCGTGGACCTCCGCAGCGTGAAGCCGCTTGATACCGACACCGTCCTCGCCTCGGTGGCCCGCACCGGCCGCCTGCTCGCCGTCAGCGAGGAATGGCCATGGGGCGGGGCCGCAGCCGAAGTTGTCGCGCGCGTTTCCACAGAAGGCTTCGGCCTCCTCGACGCCGCCCCAGTGCGCATCAACGCGAAAGACACGCCCGTCCCCTACCACCCTGACCTTTGGTCGGTCCACCGCCCGACCGCCTCCACCATTGCCGCCGCCGCGCGGCGCCTCCTCCACATCTGACCATGGCACTCGTCCCGATCCAAATGCCCCAGCTCGGCGAATCCATCGCCGAAGCGACCATCGTCCGCGTCCTGCTCAAGGAGGGCGACACCGTGCAGGCCGATTCCGACATCATCGAAGTCGAAACCAACAAGGCCGTCATGGCCGTCACCGCCCCCTGCTC
>JBMOIA010000083.1:0-6091 GCA_049317565.1 Terrimicrobiaceae bacterium
CCGCCGTATTGTTCGCCCGCGAAGCGCTTGCCCTTGGAAAAGCGAAGCATTTCAACAGCGCGGCTACGAGTCTGATTGGCTGCACACAAGCGGATCGCCTGTGCCCCTCTCTTTTTCGTCAAAAGTTGACCACTGCGGGAAAAGCGGCTTTCGGGTTAAGCTCTGCATTTCCGTGAAGCCATGATTTCTCCATGCACAAACTGAGCCGCATCGCCATCATCGGCGGTGGACCCGCCGGTCTCCGCGCGACGGAGGTTTGCTCGGCGGCGGGTCTTCTGGTCGATCTGTTCGAAGCCAAGCGCTCCGTCGGCAGAAAATTTCTCGTGGCCGGAAAAGGCGGGCTGAATCTCACCAACTCGGAACCGGACGAGAGTTTTGCGAACCGGTATTTGGGAAAAACTCCCGACTTCTGGCGCGGGATTCTGGAGGATTTCGATGCGGGCCAACTGCGCGCGTGGGCTTCGGAACTCGGCTTCGAGACCTTCGCGACCAAAAGCGGGCGCGTTTATTTGAAGGACCTTAAAGCCGCCGGACTTCTCCGCCGGTGGGTTTCGCGACTGCGGGAATCCGGCGTGGTCTTCCACACAAACCACCGCCTCGCAAAAATCACGCCCGGCCCTCCGTTCCAACTCGAATTCGAAAACGGCGTCCTCGCCACCGCCGATGCCGTGATTCTCGCCTGCGGCGGAGCCTCCTGGCCGGAGACGGGCTCCGACGGCCGTTGGATGCCGTTGCTGGAAAATCTCGGTCTTGCCACCACTCCCCTCGCCCCCGCCAACTGCGGCTGGGAGCACGATTGGCCGCCGGAAATTCTCTCTGCGGCCGAAGGTCAACCGCTCAAAAACATCCGCGTCACCGCCGGAGAAAAATCCCTCGTTGGCGAACTCATCCTCACCCGGCACGGACTTGAAGGAGGACCTCTCTATGCGCTCGGCCCGACCCTTCGCGCAATGGCGCATCCCGCGATCACGATCGACCTCAAACCCTCCCACACCATCGAGCAACTCGTCGCGAAAATGGAATCCGTCCGCCGGAGTTTCGCCGCCGAGGCACGCCAGCGCTGGAAACTCGGCCCCGCCGCCCACGCCCTCCTAGCCCGCCGCGAATTGGCAGATGCCTCATCCCTCGCCCGCGAAGCCAAGAATTTCCTGATCCCGCTCAAAGGCCCCCGCCCGCTCGCCGAGGCCATCTCCACGGCCGGCGGCCTGTGTTGGGATGAACTCGATGACGGGCTCATGGTCAAAAAAATCCCGGGTCTGTTCGTGGCGGGCGAGATGATCGATTGGGAAGCCCCCACCGGCGGCTACCTACTCCAAGCCTGCTTCGCCACCGCCACCCGCGCCGCGACGGGCGCCGCTTCGCTTCGGGTCACCGCGTGACATTTCTTGTCGGCGCTTCACTGCATGGGGGCAATTTCATTTGACCAAGCGAGCATCAATGAGCACTTTTGAGCCATGACGAATTCCGTTCTGTTCAGGGCTCGCGTGCCTGCCGGTCGCCTCAAGCGGGCAGAGAAAGTTTTTGCGCGGCTGGGAATGAAAACCAGCGATGCGTTCAACATGTTTCTGGCCCAGGTCGAACTTCGAAGCGACCTGCCCTTTGTAATCACCTCAAAACCGGAACCACTGCGAACCACGGCGGAACAAGGCAAGATCTGGGAGGACGCTCTTGGCGAGTATTGAACCTCATCCGGGGGAGGTTTGGATCGTTGATTTTGGCACTGCGGCAAAACAGCGGCCAGTCATTGTATTGGCATGTCCCCAACCTCAAGATGCCCGGGCTTTAGTAATAGTGGCTCCCCTTACCTCGCAGATTCGCGGTTTACGCGGTGAAGTGTATCTCGGAAAGCCCAGGTGGCTTTCCAAACACTCCGCTGCAAATGTCCAAGGTTTGGCCAGCATTGACCAAAACAGTCTCGGACGGAAATTGGGCCGCCTCATGCCCTCTCAACTCAACGCCGTAAAGGACGCAATAAGGGATTTGTTGAATTTATAGTTTGCGGCGTGGGCGCCGCTCCCTCGCCACCGACTTTGCGCTGTGTTCGCCGTGGCGCTGTGAGAAATATTCCTTTGGTTCGCTCAGCCTTGCGTTTCAGGCGTGTTTTTCCCGTTGCATCACGACGGGCCGCTTATTATACAAAGGTCCAACACCACCCCTCCCCTTGCGCAAGGAACGCCACAGCCTGAATGTGAAGGTCACGCCGAATGCGCCGCGGAATCAGCTCCTTGGCTGGACCGGCGACATCCTGCGGGCGCGCATCAGTGCGCCGCCGGGAGACCATCCGCTCAACCAGAAACTGGAGCGCTTCCTCGCGGCTTATTTGGAAATCCCGCAGACGGATGTGGAAGTGGTGTCCGGCTTCGGCAAACAGACAAAGACCGTGGAGATCGCGGGGGTGGAGCCGGAGCGCATCGCGCAGCGGCTGAAAAAGCCGGTTTTTGCCAACGCCTAATTTTTCAGCGGGAGCACGGGGGGATTTTCGGGTCCGATGTCGTGCTGGAGGGCGCCGGTGGCGTGGAGCCAGCGTTCCTGGAAGGTGCGGCGGGCGGCGTGGCAGACATCGTGCAAATACCAGGCGTTGACCGTGGCGCCGATGCCCGCGCCGAGGAACGGGACGGACTGTGCGGCCTTGCGCCGGGCGAAGTTCATGCCGAGCTGCTCGGCGAGCGCCTTGGCGCCGAACATCACGGCCTGTTGCGAAAAGGCGGCCTCGTTCGCCTCGACAGCCATGCGTTCGAAGGCACCCTTCGCCGAACGGACGCGCAGCGTGCGGAGGTAGGCGAGCGCGGCGGCCTTTTCCTTCATGTTGTTCGCGCCACCGGCGGAGACGATGCCGATCGCGAGCTGGCCGTCCTCGGCGCCCTTCAATTCAAACCCGTAGCACAAAGCCGTGATGTGCACGGCGCGCATGGCCTGCGCGACCACGGCGGGGATGTCCACCGGCAGCCCGTGCAATCCAGCCGCTCCGGTCACCGCACCCTCAGCGGCGGCGATGCCCATCGCCCAATGCCGTTCGGAATGCGCCAGGCGGTCGCAGCGTTCCAGTCCGCCGCGGAGGAGTTCGGAATAATGCGAGATGCCGGCGTGTTTTTTAACCGATTGGTATCGGGCGAGCGACTGGCCGGCGGCATTGCCGAGGTCGAGCGCGGCGAGGATCGCCCTCTCGGGCACTACATGCGCGACGAGGCCAGTGAGCGGCCTCAGCACGCTATCGGCCACGCGGCTCAAGAGGTCGGGCGGATGGTTCATCCAATGCTCGATCTCGGCGATCTGCTGGGATTCGTAATCGGTGGGCATGGCGGAGGAATCGGGAACGGCTTTTCCTCTCTCCGGAATGCGCCCGGGGTTCAAACAAAAAACCTCGCGGACTTCTTCAAACCACCCGCCCGGCTGCGGCGGCAAGCCATCCCACAACCTGCACGATCGCATGCGAGACCTCGGCGCATGCGGCGAGCAATGCCTGCAGGAATGCCCAAAACGACACGCCCGGCGAGACGGCCACGAGGATCGTGGAAATCAACGCGAGGTTCGCGAGGTAGATGAACGCCGCGGAGAAAAACACACCGCCGTATTCGAGGTCGGGCTGGCCTTTGAGCACCATTTGGATCGTGAACGCGAGGTGCAGCGTCCAGGTGAAGCCGATGCCCGCGTAGAGGATCCCCGGCGAGGCCTCCACCCCGGGAAGGAGCATGGCCGTGCCATAGGCCGCCAGCCAGGCGAGCGTGTAGAACGGCACGAAATACGGCGCGAGCACGATCCAGGTGTTCGCCTTGTCCGTGACGATGTGGCCGCCGGTCCATGCGGCGCGGAAATTGTGGACGCGGCCGCCGTGCAGCCACACGAGCGCGGCGTGAGTGAGTTCGTGCCCGAGCACATAGAGGATCACAAGCGGCTTGAATCCGAAAAACCAGACGAGCGCGAAGAGCGCACTCCAGCCGAACCATGCCATTTCGCGGACGCTGGAAAATTCCCCACCCTTCGCGGATTCCACCGAGACATTGAAAAACGCGAGCGTGAGCGCGGCGCAGGGGAAGAGCAGGAAAATCCCGGCGATGAATTTGACCCAGCGCTTCGGGACCTGCCCGGGCAGGACGCCTGTGGCGACGGCGCGGAGCGGCCGGGTGTGATTTCGCTGCGGGCTGCTCCGGGCTTTGCGGGGCATTGCGACTTCCGGTCCGCGGCGGGCCGTGCGGGGCGGCAGGCTACTTTGCGACGGCGGAGAGCGCCTTGTTCAGGCGCGCCTTGCGGCGGTTCACCACATTGCGGTGGATGGTCCCGCGCTTCGCCGCCTTGTCGAGGGCGGAGCTGAGTTTTTGGAATTCGGACTTCGCCGCGGAGGCGTCTCCGGAGGCGAGCGCCTTGCGGACTTTTTTCTGCTGGCCCTTGAGGGCGGAGGTTGCGGCAGTATTGCGGGCGCGGCGGCGCAGGCTTTGACGGGCGCTCTTGGCGGCGGATTTGGTGTTGGCCATGGGTCGTTCTTGTGTTGGCGCGCGAGACTATAAAAGCGGCGCCCCCGCGCAAGGGCGATTTTCCTCAGGCGGAGGCGGCGGAGGCCGCCACGCTCTTCACGATGTGCTCCGCGACTTTTTCGAGCGGGACCATTTTTTGCACAGCGCCGGCCTCGAACGCCTTTCGGGGCATTCCGTAAACGACACAGGTTTTTTCATCCTGCGCGAAGGTTCGGCAACCGGCATTCCTCAACGCCAGCAGTCCCCTCGCCCCGTCGTCGCCCATTCCGGTGAGAATGCCAGCCACCGCCCGATGGCCGACCAGCGGCGCTGCGGACTCGAACAGCACATCCACCGAGGGCCGGCAATGGTTGACCTTCGGCCCCTGCTTGAGGCGCACCGCATAGCCATCGGAGCCGCGCTTGATCAGAACCATGTGCTGATCGCCCGGGGCGATGAGCACGGTGCCTCTTGCAAGAACATCGCCCTCGGCGGCCTCGCGCACCTCGAGGGAGGAGAGATCGTTCAGCCGCCGTGCCAGCGCCGCGCTGAATCCAGACGGGATGTGCTGCGCGATGCAGATCGGCGGCATGTTCACCGGCAGCGCGGGAATAATGTCCTTGAGCGCTTCGGTGCCGCCGGTGGAGGAACCGATCAGAATGATCTGGCCCGGCGCGGTGCGATTGAGTGCGGATTGGTAAGCCACCATGCTCGGCGGTGCCAGCGGGCGCTGGATGCGGTTCGCACTGGCGGCCGCCTTGACCTTCGAAACCAACTCCCGGGCGAGATCGGCGCCGAACACGCCGTTGGCGGGCTTGGCCAGCACATCCACGGCTCCGGACTCCAGAGCCTGCAGCGCGTATTGCGATCCGCTCGGGCTCAGCGAGCTGAACACCACCGCGGGCACCGGGTGCTGCGAGGCGAGGATTTTCAGAAAGGTGATGCCGTCCATTTTCGGCATCTCGATGTCGAGCGTGAGAACATGGGGCTTCAGGCTGAGGATGAGGCCGCGGGCCTCGTAGGGGTCCGCCGCCGCGCCGACAACCTCGATCCCCGGATCCGCCGCCAGCACGCTGGAAATGAACCGCCGGAAAATGGCGGAATCATCGACAATGAGGACGCGAACCTTCGGGGAAACCATCCGGCGTGCGGATGCTAAAACGAGGAGACCGCCTGGAGGCGCGAGGGGCTCACATCCAAGAGTGCCGCACCCTTGAACGGGTTCGGCACATCCTTGAGGGCGGCCACCTTCGAGTTCGCCGCAAACACATTCGGCAGGTTCGGGATATTATCGAGGTCCGCGGCGGCGATGCGCCACTTGATCCCGATGGAATTGCATTCGTTCAAAATGAACCCGATCGCGCGGAGCACCGGGACCTCGGGCTTCGAAATCGGGCCGAGGTCGAGGACGAGCTTGGTGATACCGGCATTGGCGAACGAGCCGACCTTGGTGCGCGCCTGACGCGAAAGCTCCACCGAGCCGGAATCGGAGAGGTCGGCAGGAAGCGTGACAATCGCACAGTCGCCCTTCGTCTCGAAGAAGAGCGGCGTGATGTCGAGTTCCATGGCCTTCGCCAGGCGGTCCGCGATTTCACCGACCTCGAGCGGTTTGGTGAGCACGCCCTCGAAGCCCGCATCGCGCG
>JBMOIA010000084.1:0-6063 GCA_049317565.1 Terrimicrobiaceae bacterium
ATGGTTTTCTGGGCGTCCTTCGGATACGCGAGGTCGTGGAGCGGGACGGTGCCGCCGAGGCAGAGGGGCAGATCGTATTGGCTGATCTGGTAGTTCTTCGGCATGTCGGGGTAGAAATAATTTTTGCGGTCGAACTTGCAGACCGGGCCGATCTCGCAGCCGAGCATGAGGCCGGCGAGGGCGGTGAGTTTGAGCGCCTCCTCGTTCATCACCGGCAACGCGCCGGGCATTCCGAGGCAGACGGGGCAGACATTGGTGTTCGGCTCGGCGCCGTATTCGACCGCGCAGGAGCAGAACATTTTGCTGCGGGTCTTGAGCTGCACATGGACTTCGAGGCCGATGGTGGCGATGTATTCGGTCATGGTGTCGGAGGCGCGGAATCTTGCTTCGCGGGGAATGCGTTATCGAGTGCTTTTTCGAGGTCGAGGGAGAGGACGAGTTTTTGGAGCGAGGGATCGGTGGCGGCGTTGAGCACGGCGCGGTTTTGGACGAGGACGAGGTAGTTCCCGTCTTGCGCGGCTTCGAGGACTTGCGGGTCCTGCAGGAGCGCCTGCATGCGCGGATGGGCGACAATTTCTTGGACGCCCGGGTCGTCGAGGAAGCGGAGCATGGCGTCCTGGTTTTTCGAAAGCTGGCCGAGGCGGACGATGTTGTCGTAGGCCGCGGAGGGCATGATGTCGAAGGAGGTGATTTTTTCGCCGAGGGGACCGAGTTCGAGCGAATCCTTCAGGGTGCCGAGGGCGCGGGCGGCGGGGGATTCGGCGGGACCGGATTGCGCGATGGCGCCCGAGGCGCGGACGAGTGAAATGGCGCCCCAGAGTAGGAAAACGCCGGTGAGGAGGCCGAAGAATGCGCCGCCGAATCCGAACAGCCAGCGTGCGGGGCCGGGGGGTTGTTGGGAGGTGCGTTTGAACAGGAGCGCGCTGGCGAGGAGGCAGATTCCCAGGGTGAGGAGTGCGACGACGGCGCCGGCGAGGAGTCCGCTGAAAAACGCCAACCCCGGCAGGACAAAACCTACAACCGCCGCCACGGTGCGGCCGGCAATGAGGCCGAGGATTCCCGAGGCGACAAAGGCGCCGAAGTGGAGCCCACTGCGAACGAGGCCGCGGCGCCAACCGGTGAAGGTTTCCCAAATGAGGAAAAGGACGGCTCCGTAAAGGATCGCGTTTTGCCAGAACGGGGAACCGGGGTCGGACATGTTCAGCGCGGCAGGCAATCTTGGGCGCGCTGCCGGAGGGCATGGTCCACCAGGACCAGCGCGGTCATGGCCTCGACCATCACGACGGCGCGTGGAAGGACGCAGGGATCGTGGCGGCCGCGGGCGGCAAGTGTGGATTCGCTGCCGGAGTCGGTGACGGTTTGCTGTTCCTTCGAGATGGTGGCGGTGGGTTTGAAAGCGATGCGAAAGAGGAGGGGTTCGCCATTGCTGATGCCGCCCTGCACGCCGCCGGAGTGGTTGGTTTTCGTGTGGACGCGGCCGTCTCGGATTTCGAAGGGATCGTTGTGCTCGGCGCCGGTGAGGTAGGTGCCTGCAAAACCCGAGCCGGCTTCAAAGCCTTTCGTGGCGGGGAGGCTGAGCATGGCTTTCGCGAGGTCGGCTTCAAGGCGGTCGAAGACGGGTTCGCCCAATCCAACCGGCATGCCGCGCACGACGGCATCGATGGTTCCTCCGACACTGTTGCCCTCCGAGCGGATTTTTTTGATGCGGGCAGCCATGGCCTCGGCTGCGGCGGGGTCGGGGCAGCGGACGGCGTTGGATTCGATGGCATCGAACGAGACGGTGGCGGGGTCCACTTGCGACGGGATGTCGTGGATGCGCGAGACCCAGGCGAGGATTTCGATTTCTGGAAAGAGGGAGCGGAGGATTTTTTTTGCGATGGCGCCGGCGGCGACGCGGCCGATCGTCTCGCGCGCTGAGGAACGGCCTCCGCCTTCCCAATTCCTGATGCCGTATTTCGCCTGATAGGTGAAATCGGCATGGGACGGGCGGAAGTGGGTTTCCATTTCCTTGTAGGCCTCGGGGCGGGCGTCGGTGTTCGGCACCATGATGGAAATCGGTGTGCCGAGTGTGGCGCCGCGAAAAGTGCCGGAGAGGATTTTGCAGGTGTCTGGCTCCTTGCGGGGCGTGACGATGTCGCTTTGCCCCGGGCGGCGGCGGTCGAGTTCCGGCTGGATGTCGGCCTCGGTGAGCGGCAGGCGGGGAGGGCATCCGTCGATGACAACGCCCACGCCGCCGCCATGGGATTCGCCCCATGTGGAGATGCGGAAAAGCGTGCCGAATGTGCTGGCCATGTTTGGAAAAAAACAGAACCCGGCGGCGCGATCACGCGAATAAACTTCCAGCGGCGGAATTTTTGGCATCCGATCCGCGGCTTGGAATCCGACCTGAAATTCCGTGTGGAGGCGGTGGCGGCGGGCTCGCGCGCCCGGGCCGGCCGTTTCCAGACGCTGCACAACGAGGTGCTCACGCCTCTGTTCATGCCCGTGGGCACGCATGCCACGGTGAAGGCGCAGCGGATGGATTTTCTCGAGGAGGCGGGGTCGCAGGTGTTGCTGGCGAACACCTACCATCTGCTGTTGCGGCCGGGGCCGGAGGTTTTTGAAAAGGTCGGGGGATACCATGGGTTCACCGGATGGAAACGCTCGGTGCTGACCGACTCGGGCGGCTTCCAGATTTTTTCGCTGCCGCATTCCCGCGAGATGCGCGAGGAGGGGGCGGTTTTTCAAAGCTACCTCGACGGGCGGACGATCCTGCTCAGCCCGGAGAAGAGCATCGGCGTGCAGGTGGCGATCGGGAGCGACATCATGATGGCGCTCGACCAGTGCGTGCCCTCGACGGTGGATGAAGCCACGGCGCGGGCTGCGATGGAATTGACGCACCGGTGGGCCGCACGGAGCCTGGCGGCGCGGGGGGGCTCGCCCCAGGCGATGTTCGGAATCGTGCAGGGGGCGCTGCATTTGGATTTGCGCAGGGAAAGTGCGGCGGCGCTGTGTGCGATGGGATTCGACGGTTTTGCGATCGGCGGGTTGGCGGTGGGCGAGGGGAAATCCGAACGCGAGGACACTTGTGAATTCACTGCCGCGCTGCTGCCGGAGGAGAAGCCCAGGTATTTGATGGGTGTGGGGACGCCGCTCGACATCCTCGAGGCGGTGCATCGCGGGGTGGACATGTTCGATTGCATCATTCCCACGCAGGTCGCACAGCGAGGTGGGGCCTTCACCTCGCGCGGGTTTCTGCAGATGCGGCGCGGGGTTTACAAGGCCTCGACCGAACCGCTCGATCCAGCCTGCGATTGCCCGACCTGTGTGGCGCACACGAGGGCGTATCTGCACCACCTGACGAAATGCAAGGAACCGCTCGGTTGGCAATTGCTCGGCCAGCACAACATTCATTTCTACCACCGGCTCATGGAGGGTATGCGGGCGAGCATTCTGGATGGCGGGTTCATGGATTTTTACCGGAGCCAGCGGGAAATCCTGCAACTCGACGACCTCGACAACCCGGTCGTGCCGATGCGGCGCAACCCGCCGCGGGCGCTGTCGCTCGGTGCCTACCGCATCCACCGGGCAATCGAGGGATTTCATAGCATCGTCCACAACGCCTCCGGCGAAATCATGCACTCGCGCACGCCGCCGATGGACGAGGCGCGAAATCTCTACACCGGCCAGTCGCTCCTCGCGGAGCGGCTCCAGGAGCGGGATGCGGGGGAACTCGTGGTCTGGGATGTGGGTTTGGGCGCGGCGGCGAATGCCATGGCGGCCATCGAGGTTTTCGAGTCGCTGCAGGATCCACGGCCGATGCGGATCGTCAGCTTCGAGAACGACCTCGACCCGCTGAAACTCGCTTTCAAAAACAACGATCTCTTTCCGTATCTCCGTCACGGCGGACCAGCGGGAATCCTCCGGGGCGGGGCGTGGAGGTCGAAGGCGAACCCCGGATTGTCATGGGAGTTGCTGGAGGGGGATTTTTTGGAACGACTCGCCGATGCTCCTCCGCCGGATTTGGTTTTTTACGACATGTTTTCTTGGAAAACCTGTGCGCCGGCATGGACTGCGGCGGCTTTTCGAAAAATTTTCACGGCCTGTGCCGGCAGGGATGTGGAATTGTTCACTTACACCTGCTCGACCGCAGCCCGAACGGCGATGCTGGCTGCTGGATTCGGAATCGCCCGTGGGCGCGGCTCGGGCGACAAGGAGGAAACGACAATCGCCTTCACCATGCTTGATGCTGCGGTGAGTCGTGGGCGCGAGATTCTCGGGCAAGACTGGCTCGGCAAATGGCAGCGCTCCGGCGCCAAGTTTCCGCTGGATTTGAGCGAAGGGGAAAAGCGGGATTTCGAAGCGCGGTTGCGACTGCTGCCTCAGTTTTCAAGAAGCCATGCGGCCCCGGTGACTACTTGACGCCGAGCGCCAGCAGGGTCTGGAAATGCGGCGCGGTTTTCTCGCGCGAAACGACCGAGGTTTCGATTTCCGTAAAGCCGGATTTTTTCAGCATCCGCTGGAGTTCGATTTCGGAAAACCCAAGCCAAACATGGCCGTAGAGTTCGCGGGTTTTTTCATGGGTATGGGCGAGAAGGTCGAGGGCCAGAACGCGCCCGCCGGGCTTGAGGATGCGGTGCGCCGCGTTGAGCGCGCGCTGCGGCACGGCCGCATGGTGGAGGGCTTGGCTGAAGAGTGCGAGGTCCACTGTCCCAGCGGCGATCGGCGGGTCCTCGATGTCCCCGAGCCGGTATTCCAAATTTGCGAATCCGTGTTCCTTGGCGAGTCGCGATCCGAACTCCACCATTTTCGCAGAGTTGTCGATCGCGATGACCTTCTTCGCGCCGCGGGCCAGCAATTGCGAAAGCGTTCCCTCGCCTGCGCCGAGGTCCGCGATCACCATTGGAGGCAGTAGTCGAAGTAGTGCGTGTGATAGAGCCTGCCAGGACCGGCCGGGCACATAGGCGCGGCCGAATTTTCCGGCGAGGCGGTTGAAATACTCGGCCGCCTTGTCCTTGCGCTTGCGCAGCGTGAAGGCCATGTGCGCCTTGTCCTCCACGGCCTCCTTCAATTCGCTCCGCGCCGCTTCGAGCACAGCCGTCACCGCCGACCCAAAATCGTCCGATGCCGAGTAGAAAATATTTTTCCCCATCCGCCGGTCGCTCACCAAGTCCTCGCCCTTGAGCTGGGCGAGCTGCGTCGAGATGCGCGACTGCGCGAGCCCGAGGATTTCCTGCAACTCGGCGACCGTGAGTTCCTCCTCCACCAGCAACAGCATCAACCGCAGCCGAACGGGATCGGACAGCACGCGGAGGGATTTCAGGATTGACGCCATCTCACATATCAATATATTCGGATACGAAGATAGGTAAAGATCAACCTCAACCAGAAAGACCCAAATAACATGTCCCGTCGTTTTATTTTCTCCTCCGAGTCCGTTGGCGAAGGCCATCCCGACAAGGTTTGCGACACGATCTCCGATGCGATCCTCGACGCCTGCCTGGCGATCGACAAAACCAGCCGCGTGGCCTGCGAGACTTTCGTCAAAAGCAACACCGTGGTCGTTGGCGGCGAGATCACCATTCCGAAAATCAAAGGCGCTGCGCTCGATTCCGTCCTCAATGTTGGCGACATCATCCGCGAGGCCATTCGTGGCATCGGGTATGTGAATGACGATGATGTTTTCCACGCCGACCGCGTGTTCATTTCCAACCTCCTCACCAGCCAGAGCCCCGACATCGCGCAGGGCGTGGATGCCGCGAAGGCTGAGGGCAAAGCCACCGCCGAGCAGGGTGCCGGCGACCAAGGTCTCATGTTCGGCTACGCTTGCAACGAGACCCCCGAGCTCATGCCCGCTCCGATCATGTTCGCCCACCGCCTCGGCCGCGAACTCACCGCGATCCGCAAGGCCGGTAAAGTCAAATGGCTCCGTCCCGACGCGAAGAGCCAAGTTTCTGTTCTCTATCAAGACAACAAGCCCGTCCGCGTGACCAATGTCGTCATTTCGACCCAGCACACGGATGATGTGAAGAACGAGGAAATCCGCCGCTTCATCATCAACAATGTCATCCGCAAGGTGATTCC
>JBMOIA010000085.1:0-6040 GCA_049317565.1 Terrimicrobiaceae bacterium
TCGTCCACGACGAGGGCGATGTGTTTTCCGGATTTCTTGAATTCCTCGATGAGCTTGCCGGCCGGCATGGCGGTGGGGACATAGAGCGGCGGGGTGACGAGGGCGCGGAGCTCCGCGCGGCCGGCGAGCGAGAGATTCGCCCAAAGCGACTTCACGCTGACCATGCCGACGACATTGTCGCGCGTCTCCTGGTAGACCGGGAAATGCGAGTGGCCGCTGCCTGCGATGCGGCGCCAGTTTTCCTCGTCGGTGTCGTCGAGCGAGAGCCAGATCATCCGGGCGCGCGGGGTCATGAGGTCGCCGGCGGTTTGTTCGTCGAGTTCGAAAACGCCCTCGACCATTTCCTTTTCGGCCTTCTTGAAAATGCCCGCGCTGAGCCCCTCGTCGATGAGCACGCGGACCTCCTCTTCGGAAACGACGGCCTCCTTGGGTTTGCGGATGCCGAGAGCGGCCATGAGGGAGTCGCTGGAGAGGCTGAGGAAATTGACAAGCGGGGACAACGCTTTCGCTAAGCCGTTCATGGGGCGGGCGAGGGCGGCGGCAATGCGCTCGGGGTTGTTGAGGGCGATGCGCTTCGGGACGAGTTCGCCGATGGTGACCGAGAGGTAGGTGATGGCGGCGACGACGGCTGTAAGGGCTAGGTAGTCTGCATAGCTCGCCAAGCCCGGGACCGTCGCGATGGCCGAGGCGAGTTTTTCGGCGATATTCGCGCCGCCGAGGGCACTGGCGAGGACCCCTACGAAAGTGATACCCACCTGAACGGTCGAGAGGAATTTCCCGGGCGAATCGGCAAGGGCAAGAGCAAGGCGGGCGCCGGGGTGGCCCTCGTCGGACATGTTTTTCAGGCGCGCCTTGCGGGAGGCGACAACGGCGATTTCGGCCATTGCAAATAACCCGTTCGCAAGGAGTAGCGCAAAGATAAAAAGGATTTCAAGAGTCAGACCTGTCATTTGGAAGCGCCAAGGCTACGCCACCCCCCGCCCTATGGCAAATGAATCCACTTTTGCCCCACGGGTTTGCTTTGCCCGGCGGATCATGACGGAGCTGGCCCATGCCGCGGCGAACAACGCCGAACCCGCCACGACCATGGCTCCGGCGGGGGAGCAATCCAGCCAGACCGAAAGGTGGTAGCCGATCAATGCCCCGGCGGCGGCGTGGATGACCGTGAGCAGAAATCGCGTCGCCATCCGGTCCGAAAGCTGGGCCGCGAACATTCCCGGCACGATCAGCATCGCCACCGGAAGAATCGATCCCACCGCCTCGAAGACCGAAACCACCACCACGGACACCGCCGCCATCAGGCCGTAATTCCAAAAACCCGTGCGCATCCCGAGCGATCGCGCGAGGCCACTGTCGAACGAGGTCACCAGAAGCTCCTTGTAAAAAACCGCCCCGACGGCAACGAGCACCACAAGCACTCCGGCAATCCTGAGTGTCGAAGGCGGGCCGATCGGAATTCCGTTCCACACCAAGGGCGGTTCGAGCGGAACGAAGGCGATTTCGCCGAACAAAACACACTCGGGATCGATGTGCACCGGGCCGCCCACCTCGGCCACGCCCAGCATCACGATGGCGGCCGCGAAAAGCGTGGTGAATACGATGCAAAGGGCCGCGTCCGCCTTGATCCTCGAATTCCGGTGGATGAATTCCACGAGGCCGACCGTCAGAATTCCAGTCGCCACCGCCGCAAAAAACATGGGCACCGTGGAAATTTCCCTGGCCACGAGAAACGCCGCCACCAACCCGAAAAGCACGCTGTGACTGATCGCATCGCCTACCATCGCCACACGCCGCAGCAGCAGAAAATTCCCGACCAACCCGCACGCCGCCGCAGCGAGGAATCCCGTCAGAACGATCCAAAACGACGTCTCGAAATCCTCCGTCCACGGCTGGACGAAAACCCGCTGCCAGTCGAGTGGTGGAATCAACATGTTCATGCCGAGCCTTCCCTTCCAGGCATCATGTCCCGCAGGCCGGGAATCGGCTTTCCGTGCGGATCGAGCCGCGCGTGTTGGAGTCGTTCCTCAAGACGGCGCACGGTTTCCTCGCCGAGGATGTGTTCGATGATCTCGGCATCCTCGTGCACATGGTCTGGTGCAAGCCTTGCGGCGTTGGTGAGGTATAGTTCCCAAAGGCGGTGGTTGCGAACGATCTCGCACGCGCGCCGCCAACCTTCGGCAGTGAGTGTGACGCCCTCGGGCGAAAGCAAGGCCAGCCCGGCGCGTTCGAGCGTTGCGATTTCCTTCAGCGCCGCGGCGCGATTTTCCCCGCGACGGGCCGCGAGATTTTCGAGAGTCACAACCCTCGAGGAAAATCCCGCGTCCTCGAGCACATGGTAGATCGCCTTGAGCATGTTTTCGCGCCGCACCCGCTTCGAGAGCGCGCGACGCCGCAGGACGCGAGCCAGGATTCCATGGCGCGGGGCCAGGAACAACGCGGCGAAAAAAACTCCCGAGGCCACAAGAACCATGAACGGCCCCGTCGCGAGATTGCTGCCCGCATAGGAAAAAAACGCGCCGGCCGCGCCTGCCGCCATTCCGAATCCGGCGGAAATCCACACCATCGCCGAAAACCGAACTGTGAGCAGATGGGCCGCTGCCGCCGGAATCACGAGCATCGCGGAAACCAGCACGACCCCCACCGCCTGGAGCGACGCGACAATCGTGAAGGACAATAAAAGCATGAGGCCGTAGTGCAGGCATTTCACGGGCAGTCCGGCCGAACGGGCGAAGCCCTCGTCGAATCCGGCCACGAGGAATTCTTTGAAGAAAAACAAAACCGCGCCCACCGAGAGCAAGGCGACTCCCGCGAGCAGCGCCACATCGCCGCCATCCATCGCCGCGGCCTGGCCGAAGAGGAAACTTTCCAGCCCCGCCTTCGAGGCACCGGGCAGGTTTTGAATCATGGTCAGCAGGCAAATCCCCGCACCGAAAAACGAGGACAGCACGAATCCCAAGGCTGCGTCCTCGTGGTGGCGAGTGGTTGATCGCAGAAGCTGCACCACCCCCGCGCCCAGAAGGCCCGCCGCCACCGCGCCGAGGAAAATCGCCACGGGGTCGCGCGTCATGTTCCACAAAAACCCGATCGCCACTCCGGGCAGGACCGCGTGTGCAAGCGCATCACCCATCAGCGCGAGCCGCCGCACCACCAGAAACGGGCCCATCAATCCACAGCAGATGCCGAGAAGCATCGAGCCCGCCAGCGCCCAGCGGACCGCCGGATCGGTGAACGAAAAAAACCGGAACGCCCGTTCGCCGAAGGAGGTCTCCACCAGCTCCCCGATGCGCGCGGCCTCGGCGGCTCCGGCTGTGAGAACCACCCCCGCCAGCGCGAGCAGCGCCGTTTGACGGAAGGCCCGCATCACCGCTCCCCGAGCGCCTGCGCGACCTCCGAGAGGATCGTCAGGCGTCCGCCATAGGTGGCCTGCAAAAGTTCGGGAGTGAACACCTCGCCGGTCGGTCCCGCGGCTACGAGCCGCATGTTCAGAAGAATGAGGCGGTCGTAATATTCGCGCGCCGTCGAGAGATCGTGGTGCACGACGAGGATGGTTTTTCCGCGCGACTTGAGGTCGTGAAGAATTTCCATGATCGCCTGCTCGGTGGCGGCGTCCACGCCGGCGAACGGCTCGTCCATGAGATACAGGTCGCTCTCCTGCGCCAGCGCCCGCGCGAGGAAGACGCGCTGTTGTTGTCCTCCCGAGAGATTGCCGATTTGCCGGTCCGCGAACGGCAGCATGCGCACCTGATCGAGACACGCGCGCGCCGCCTCGCGGTCCGTCTTGCCGGGTCGTTGGCCAAGCCGCAGCCGCCCGAAGCGGCCCATCAACACGACATCCATCACATTCACCGGAAAATCCCAATCCACGGATTCGCGTTGCGGCACATATCCGACCCGTCGGCAATTTTTGCGGTAGGAACCTCCAAAGATTTTCACCCAACCCGAGGTGAGTGGCAGGATTCCAGTCACCGCTTTCACGAAGGTGGACTTCCCCGCCCCGTTCGGGCCGATGATTCCCGTGAGGCTTCCGCGCGGGACCACCAGGTCCACGCCGTAGAGAACGGGCTTTTTGTGATACGAAACCGTGAGGTCGTGGACCTCGAGCGGGGGCGGTTCCGCGGGATGCATCAGCGGAGTGCCTCGACGATGGTCGCCGTGTTGTAGCGCATCATGCCGTCATAGGTCCCGGTGTCGTGGCCGCCGAGCATTTCGCCGGGTTCGCCGAGCGCGTCGGAGAAAAGATTGCCTCCGATTTTGACGCCCGAGTTTTCCGCCACGCGTTTCATGGCCTCGGGATTCACGCTGGTTTCCACAAAGACCGCCTTCGCCTTTTTCCCGCGCAAAAAATCCGCGAGCGCGGACATGTCCGCCAACGAGGCCTCGGAAACGGTGCTCATTCCTTGCAGACCCACCACTTCGAAGCCGTAGGCGCGGCCGAAGTATCCGAACGCGTCGTGGCTCGTGACGAGAACCCGATGTTCGGACGGAATCTCCGCGGCCCGCGAGCGGCACCAGGCGTCGAGTTCGAGGAGTTTCGCGCGGAGGGCCGCCCCGTTTTTTTCGTAGTCCGCGCGTCCCTCCGGATCCGCCGCCGAGAGTCCATTGACCACAGCGGGCACCGCTTCGGCCCACAGCGCCGCGTCAAACCACACATGCGGATCGAAAAGATCCTTCACCTCCTCAGACGCCATCAGGCGGTCGCGCGGAATCGAATCGCTGACCGCGTAAACCTTGCCGCCGCGTTTCGCGAGGCGGTCGAAAAGTTCGCCCATTCGCGCCTCGAGGAGGAGGCCGTTGTAGAAAATGGCGTCCGCCTTGGCGAGTTTCGAGGCGTCGCCCGCCGTGGGCTTGTAAACATGCGGGTCCACGCCCGCCCCCATGAGTTGGTGGACCTCGACCCGGTCCCCGCCGACGCCACGCACGAGGTCGGCCACCATCCCGGTGGTCGCCACGACCGAAATCGCACCCGCCTGCGCGAGCGGGCAAATGGCTAGAACCAAAAGCGCGAGCCATAATTTCATCTCGAGATATGTAGCAAAAGCTACAAAATGCGTCAAGCGCTACTTCATGAAGGCTCGGTTTGTCATTCGGGGGATTTTGTGCAAAATCAGGTTCACGATGACCGTGAAACGGAAATCCGCCTCTGCTGAAAAAAACCCGACCAAGCCGGGGGAAACCGCTGCGATCCAGCGGCACACCCGCCGTGCGCACGCGCAGGAGCGGGCGCAGGATTATGTGGAGGCGATTGCGGACCTCATCGCCGAGCACGGCGAGGCCCGCGCCACGGACATCGCGAAATCTCTCGGCGTCACGCACGTGACGGTTATCCGCACGGTGCAGCGCCTGCAGCGCGAGGGGTTGGTTTCCACGCGGCCGTATCGGTCGATCTTCCTCACCGGGGCCGGAAACACGCTGGCCGCCCGCGCGAAGGACCGCCACGAAAAGGTCGTCGCGTTCCTCGAGGCGCTCGGGGTTTCGCCAAAGGCCGCGCGCATCGATGCCGAAGGCATCGAGCACCATGTCGGCCCCGAGACCCTCGCGGCCATGGAGCGTTTTCTCGCGAAATCGAAGAGCTGAAAAATCAGCTTCCGGTGAAAACCGGGACGAAGGAGAAGGTGCGGCCGTCGAACAGTCCCTTGTCGCTGAGCTTGAGTTCGGGGATGACGAGCAGCGCGAGGAAGGAGAGCGTCATGAACGGCGCCTGCAGCGTGCTGCCGAGTTCCTTGGCCTCCCGCGTGAGGCGCGCGTAGCCATCGGCCGCATCCTCCGCGAACCCGTCGCTCATCAGGCCGGCAACCGGCAATGGTAGGACATCTCCGATGCCCGGGCCCGCCACTGAAATCCCGCCGGTGTTTTCGATGACGAGGTTCACCGCGCGGGCGAGTGATTCGTCGTCCGCGCCAACCGCCACGATGTTGTGGCAATCGTGAGCCACGCTGGAGGCGACCGCCCCGCGCGCCAGCCCGAAGCCGCGCACGAACGCCACAGCCGGGGGGCGGTTCGAATATCGGTTCACCACCGCAATCTTCAACAGGTCGCGGGC
>JBMOIA010000086.1:0-6035 GCA_049317565.1 Terrimicrobiaceae bacterium
ACGGCAGCAAGCGAAGAGGCGGGAGCCCCGCAGGAAGAGCGCCGAAGGCAGCCCGAAGGGCGACATGGGCGGGAGCGAAGGGAGTCAATGTGCCGGGGCTACATCGGAGGGCGCTGTAGCCGCCCCACTCTGCTGGGGCGCTCGGCGGGCGTGGTTGCGGAGCTATCCGCCACACGGCAGCAACCGTAGAGGCGGGAGCCTCGCAGGAAGAGCGCCGAAGGCGGCCCGAAGGGCGACCGTAGCTGGAGAGTAGGGAGTCAAAGTGCCGTGGCTACAATCGCGGCGGCTTTTCGCTCGTCAGTTGTCGGTGTTTGGCACGACCTTCACGCGGTAGAAGTCTTTGCAGTCCGTGATCAGTGCTTCGAACTATCAGTCGACCATTTGACTAACCGTGTCACGCGTGTCACACTTCACGCGTGACCACGATCCAAATTCCCATCCGCGAGCTCCACGCCCGCACCGGACATTTTATCCGAAAGGCAGCCCAGAACATCACGGTCGTCATCACGGACAACGGCAAACCTATTGCCCAAATCCAACCACTCTCCCCGCCTGCCGACGGCAAAACGAGTCGCCCGAAGTGGAAAGACCGCGTCCTCCTTCCCGGCTACGCCGCCGTCATGAACAAGCCGGTCAAGGGCGATTCGACAAAATACATTTCGGAGGACCGTGATCGCGGGAGCGACTGGTGATCTACTCCGATTCGGCTTACATCCTGAAATTCTACATTCCCGAGCCTGGCTGCGAGGAGGTGCGGGACCTTTTTGAGAGCCATGATGTGGCCTCCAGCGGCTTGGCCGAAATCGAGGTGCCTTCCGCAATCCATCGCAAATGGCGGGAGGGACTGATCGGCAAGGAACTCTTCAAGCAATCGATCAGCCAGTTCACACAGGATGTCGCTTCCGGATGCTGGTCGTTTTTTCCGATCACCGCGAATCTCATGCAGCATGTCCGCCAAATGTATTCCGACATGCCGAAACATCAGTTCCTCCGCGCATCCGACGCCCTCCACCTCGTTTGCGCCAAGGAACACGGTTTCCGCGAGATCTACTCAAACGACAAGCATCTCCTCTCCGCCGCCAAACACTTCGGCCTGAAAGGCCGGAATGTCATCGGATAAAAACTGCGAGGCACATCAGCGGCATCGCATTCATTCTCCGGACTCCTCCACCTGCAAATAGAGCGGCCCGGCGGGCAACGGAGAATCGGCACCAAACTCCACCAGAAATCCCTCTTCCAAAAGTTGCTCGCCCGTGAGCCCTGATCCCCAGAGCTGCCGGGTGGAGTCGCTTTCCGCGGCAATGTTCCTCGCCTGATACAACCCGTCATTGCGGAATCCGAGTTTGGGAAGGAGTTCGGACGGAAGTTTCACCATGGCTTTTTGGGGCGCGTGCGGATCGAGATTCACAAACGCGAGCACCGGCCGCGACCCCGCCTCCCATTTCGCAACGCCGAAGATTTTTTCATTCCCGGTTTCGAGGAACCAGCGATTGGTCGAGCGCAGGGCGGCATTTTCGGCCCGCGCACGGTTGATGGCGGCGTAGACACTGAACAAACGCCTGTCACTGGAATCCCAGGCATGCCACGCGGGCATCATGGAATTGTAGCGTTTGAAGTGCGGTATGGTCTTGCCGAGGTTGCGCTCATAGTGGTCGTAGCCCCAGGTCTTGCGGATCCCCAATTCCTGCCCGGGGAAAATCATGGGAATCCCGTCCTGCGTGGAGGCCACCGCATACCGCACAAGCGCCTGCCACGGGTCCTCGTAATTTTCCTCGTCGTGCGAAGTCGTATTCAAAAGGACCAACGCGGGACCGAACGCCGTGCGCCGTTCCTCGAAAAGTTTCCTGTAATCGGATGCGGTCCGCGCATCGCGCATGGCGAAGACGATGCTTTCGTTGAGCACATCGAAATGCCGGTTCGAGCGGTAGGTGACTGGTCCGCCGTCGAGCGATTCAGACATCATGACAAAATTCCATTTCCCCTCGCGGGCGACATTCGTGATGTATTCCCAAGCCTGCGGCGGCAAACCCTGGCCGAAATCGCAGCGCAACCCGTCAACGCCTGCAGCGTCCCACTCGCGCCGCTGCGTCTCGTTTAGTCCCGGTTCAGTCGCACTGTTGCGGTCGCGTCCGGCGGGCCTGGTCGCCGCGAGCCAATGCAGCGCGTATTCCGCGAAATACCGCCATGCCAGCCGTGTGACATTCCTCGGGCGGCCGCCCTGCACGAAGTCCTCCGAGTTCCACTCCCCGCCGCCGAAGTCGAACCAATCGGCCCCGCTGCGGATGCGGTCGCGCTCTTCCGGCGTTTCCACCAGCGCGGCGTAGCGCCCGAAATGCACATCGGCCGCGTCACGCCATTTTCCAAAGTCCGAGCGGTCGGGCGCGGGGGCGATGTTTTCCGCCGAACCCGCACGGCTGCCGTAATCCTCCCGGTGCGAAAAAAGCTCGGGAACCCTGTCCCGGAAAAGGTCGCCGGGTTTCCATGTTTCGCCGTCGGGCTGGAAGAGTCGCACGCCGGGTTCGCCGAGTTCCACATCATACGCGGTGTGGTTGAACGGCGCATCGAGCATGAGCCCGATGCCCGCCGCATCGGCCTGCTCGGAGAACGCCCGCCACGCTTTCATCGCCGCCTCCCGCGTGTTGCCGACCGAAAAGACGGGGTTTACATCGAAAAAATTCCTCACTGCATACGGGCTGCCCGGTTCGTAGGGCGGCGTGTCGGTCCCCCAACCCCCGGAGGGCTCGCGTCCCTCCACGGCCGTGACATGGATCGGTTGGAACCAAAGCCAGTTCGCCCCCAGCCGCCGGAGGTAATCGAGGCTCCAGCGATCCCGCGAAGTGTGCGCGGCGCCCGGCGCGTTGTGCATGTCCTCGAGTGTGGACCGCATTTCAAACAAGTCGCCCGAGGCCTCGATGTTCAGCACATTGACCTCGTAAAGCAGGATGTCCCGCGCCTCCCGCGGACTGACAACAATCGCATGGTCGCGCAATCCGACCCGGTGGTCGGTGAACCATTGCCAATCTTCGGAGCCGGGATTTTTCCACCGCGCCGTCAACCGGTAGGCCCCGGTCTTTTCCGCCTCCAGACCGAGTCGCCAGGAACCGTCGGCGCTTTTTTCCATCGGATAGCCCTTGTAATAATGCCGGTCGTCGCCCGCAGGGATGGCATTCGCATCCGGCGGCACAATGCCATCGTCATAGCCGTCGCCATCCGCATCGCCATCGGCCCGATCGCGGCGGTTCAGGTTCGTCCAAACCTCCACCGATTCCACCCGCGGGTCGGCGGGCGTGAAAACCACCTCGAGCGGAACCTTGTCACCGGCGATCTCGTCGAGGAACAACTTCGTGGTGGTGTAATCGGCATCCAGCGTGCCGGTCTCCGGCGAGGAAATGGTCAAGCGGTTTGCCGACGCCAACGCAGCATGGGCTGCGAGGAGCAGCAGCACCAGACAGGCCGGAATCATGGAGAATTTCAATCGTTTCAAGGCGCCAACCTTTTAGACGCGCAAACGGGACAGTGGAATTTTTTCCGTTCTCAGACGGCGCCTCCCCTTCCGGTCTTTACATTCCATCCGCCGCATCCATCCTTCCGCCTTCGAAAAAGGCAACACTATGGCAAAGACCAGCATCACAGTCGCAAAGGGGGACGGAATTGGTCCCGAAATCATGGACGCCACACTCCACATCCTCGAAGCCGCAGGGGCGGAGTTGGCCATCGAGGAAATCTCGATCGGTGAAAAGGAATACCTCGCCGGCAACACCTCGGGCATCGCGCCGCAGGCGTTCGAGTCGATCCTGCGCACGAAGGTTTTCCTGAAGGCGCCCATCACCACGCCGCAGGGCGGCGGCTACAAGAGCCTGAATGTGACCACCCGCAAGGCTCTCGGCCTCTACGCGAATGTGCGCCCCTGCGTTTCCTACCATCCGTTCATCGCGACAAAACACCCGAAGATGGATGTCGTGATCGTGCGCGAAAACGAGGAGGACCTCTACGCCGGCATCGAACACCAGCAGACAGTGGATGTGACGCAGTGCCTCAAACTCATCTCCCGCCAAGGCTGCGAGCGCATCGTGCGCTACGCCTTCGAATACGCCCGCGTCAACGGCCGCAAAAAGGTCACCTGCTTCACGAAGGACAACATCATGAAGATCACGGACGGCCTGTTCCACCGTGTCTTCGACGAAATCGCCAAGGAATTCACCGACATCGAGAACGAGCATTGGATCGTGGACATCGGTGCGGCCAAACTCGCCGACACACCCGAGAATTTCGATGTGGTCGTGATGCCGAACCTCTACGGCGACATTCTCAGCGATGTGGCCGCGCAGATCGCCGGATCGGTGGGCCTCGCCGGGTCGGCCAACATCGGGCCCGAGCACGCAATGTTCGAGGCGATCCATGGATCCGCCCCGCGCCGCGCCGGCCAGAACCTTGCCAACCCGTCCGGTCTTTTCCTCGGAGCGGTGCAAATGCTCGTCCACATCGGCCAGACCGAGGCCGCCGGGCGCGCACACAATGCCTGGCTCAAGACCATCGAGGAAGGCATCCACACCTACGACATTTTCAAGGACGGCACGAGCCGCCAGAAGGTCGGCACCCGCGAATTCGCTCAAGCCGTGGCGGCGCGCGTCGGGCAAAAACCAGAGACGCTTCCTACCGTCACTTACAAAGCCACGGGTGCGAAAATCAACACGAACCCGCCCTACACCCGTCCGAAGGTGGACCGCAAACTCGTCGGCGTGGACCTTTTCGTGCAGTTTGTCGGAAAAACCGCCGACCTCGCCCCAAAGCTACAGGCATTGGATTCAGGCAACCTGAAATTGCAGATGGTTTCGAGCCGCGGCATGGCCGTTTGGCCGGAAGGCTTCGCAACGACACTGGTGTGCGACAACTGGCGCGCACGCTACCAAATGCCGAAACCCGCCGAGGGGGCAGCGCTGCCGCACGCAGAAATCGTGGCGCTCCTCGACAGGGCCGACAAGGCGGGCGTGGAGTTTATCAAAACCGAGGGCCTCTACTACTTCGACGGCAAACCGGCCTACCAGATGGGCCAGGGCCAGAAGTAATCCGCCAACTCAAGGCGCAGCCTTGCTCAATCGGCGAATCTCCTCGACCGGCTTGACCTCCGGAACAGGAGGCAACGGTTCGGACTCGGCGCTGGACAGCGGGGCAATCGAATACGCACCGCTCACTTCGTTGAAGGTGATGCGGTGCGGCCCCTTCAACTCGGAGGCAATGCGTATCGGGGCACCGAGGTCCACAGCGGTCCCCTCGGCCGGGGCGGATTCGAATTGCCCGGCATCGTCACCCCACTGCTTCTCGAAGGTGTTGTCGGCGACGAAAACGAACTCAGTGCCGGCCCGCCCGTCGAAATCAATGTCCGCCTGCCACGAGTAGTCACCCGACATCGTCATGAGGTCGGCGGAGGGTTTCCAACCGTTGAAATTCCCCATCACCGCGAAGCGCCGGAAGTCGGTCTTGGCCTTGCGTTCGAATCGGAAGCGCAGGTCTTTTTCGTTGAACGAAACCTCGTAGTCCCCGTCGAGCGGTCCCTGCACCGTGATCGGGGCGCCGCCCTCCACTGCCGTGCCGGCTGCGGGCATGTGCTGCGTGGGAATGCCATTTCCGCCGTAGAGCGCACCGGTCTTGGCGTTCATGATGAGGAACGATGTGAACGGCGTTCCCGGCGGGAATCCCAACTCGTAGCGCCAGAGGTAATCGTCCATGAGCCCCATTTGGAAATCCGCATTCGTGGCATCCCAGGGCCGGGGCTGCGAAAACGGAACCAATAAAACAAAACGCCCGGCATCCGTTTTCAGCGGGACGATTTCCGGTTCGGCGGGGATTTCCTCTTCAACCTCCTCGACAACCTCCGGCACGGGCGGCGCGGCCACCACATCCTCCTCCGCACCATGCGCGGCTTCCCATTCCTCCTTGAGCGCGCTGAGGTCGGCCTCGGTCGGCTCGAGCTTTTGCAGGCCGAAAATCTGCGCGCTCCAAGGCGCCAAGTTCACAGTGAGCGAGTGGGAACTGTC
>JBMOIA010000087.1:0-6025 GCA_049317565.1 Terrimicrobiaceae bacterium
GTGAAGTGGAACTGGCGCCAGGCGGCGAGGAGGGCGGGGAGGTTGGAGGCATTGGCGACGGGGTCGAAGCCGTCGGCGAAAGTGCCGATGGAGACTTTGTGGCCGGAGGCGAGCGGCGCGCCGGACGAATCCTTCGCCGCGGGATATCCGAAGCCGCCCTGCAGGGTGACCGAGGTGGCGTGGGCGGCGCAGAGGACAGCGCAGAAGATGGGAGCCAGGAGGTAGGAAACGCGGAGGCGGGAGGAGGCGAGGTTCATCATAAGGAAATACGATTGGTGGTTGGCTGGCGGACCGGGGAAAGTGTGCCGGGGCGGAGGCGATTCGGCTCGTGAAAGCCGCGGAGACCGATGGGAAGAGGTCCTCCGGTTTTTCGGCACGCCGAGGCTTTCATGGAAAGATTCGCCACGGGCCGGAAAGTGGGGTCGGTCAATCGGAAATTCCAGCGAAGAAATGTGACAATTTCGACAGGTTTGCGGAGGCCTGCGGGGATCCGCCGAAAAGCGACAGCACGGGCGGGACTTTGGTCAAAACGCGACAGACTCACGCGCGGAGCGGAGAGGCGGTTTTTTAGATTTATTTCAATGGAGGTGAGTTGGTTGTAGTGCATGAGACCTTTCCCGTTTCGGGGCCCAGTTTCAAAGCAGCATGGACCGTGCCACCAAAAAGAGTGGTCCTGCAAAAGCGCGGGAGAAATGAACCACAACCGAGCACCTCGCTTCCTGCTTGGAGAGCTCTACAGCCCGGAGAGGAGCTAGCGATTCAAAGGACACGGAGGGAAACCTGAAAAACATAAAGCGCCCCCCCTCCGTGATCCCTGTGCCGCCGTGAGAAATTTTCTTCTCTTCGCGCCTTCGCGGTAGACTCCAGCCTTCGAAAATCGCCCGGACCCACTTGAAACGGCGGAGGGCCGGTGTAATTTCCCCGCGCGTATATGAAAAAGCTCCTTGTTGTCCCGTTGATTGCGTTTTCGGCGGCAGCTTCGCATGGCGCCGATCCCGCACAGTCCACGCCTCCCGCAACCCCGGCCGGCGCGCCGAGCGCCCTGCGCCAACTGAGCGACTCGTTCGCCTCGGTCTTCGAAAAGGCGGCACCATCGGTCGTGGTGATCGAGGCCCGCAGTTCGATGGGCAGTGCGGTTTCGGGCTTGCCCGGCGGGTTGGAGTTTTTCTTCCGCGGGCCGAACGGCACGCCCTACCGCGTGGTTCCCGCGCCGGATGCGGCGGATCCGGACACGCCGCCGAATGTCGGATCGGGTTTTGTTTTCACCGAGGAGGGGCATGTTTTGACCAACAACCATGTGGTCGCCGGGGCCACCGAGATCACGGTGAAACTGCGGGACGGACGGCGTTTCGATGCCGAGCTGGTGGGCGCGGACGAGCGGAGCGATGTGGCGGTGCTGAAGATCGACGCGCGGGATCTGCCGGTGGCCGCACTCGGCGACAGCGATGCCGTGAAGGTCGGCGAGTTCGCGTTCGCGATCGGGACGCCAATGGAACTGCCCTACACATTCACCTTCGGCGTGGTGAGCGCGAAAGGGCGGAACCTCGGGCTCGGCGGGCATTACGACGAGTTCATCCAGACCGACACCTCGATCAACCCCGGCAACAGCGGCGGGCCGTTGTGCGACATCGAGGGGCGCGTGGTCGGCATCAACACGCTCATCAGCGGCATCAACCGTGGCGTGGGTTTCGCGATCCCGATCAATACGGCGAAGGACATCGCCGGGCAGTTGATCGCCAAAGGTCATGTGAGCCGACCGTGGCTCGGAATTTCGATTGCAGGGCTCGAGGAGGCGCGGCAATTGCAGGAACTTTTCCCGGGGGTCGAACGCGGCGTGGTGGTGCGCGGCATCGAGCCCGGCGCGCCCGCGCAGACAAGCGACCTAGCGCCCGGCGATGTCATCACCAAGGTGGACGGGAAGGAAGTCTCGCTCGCGAGCGACCTGCAGCGGGAAATCCTCGGAAAAAAAATCGGCCAAGCGGTGCGGCTGGAAGTCTGGCGCAAGGGGCGCACGCTGAGCCTCGATGTGCGCACCGGCGAGCACCCCGATAAATTCCTCCGCGCCTCGACACGCCCGCGCGGTAGCGCCGGCGGCGCGAGACCCGATGCACCTCTGAAAAGCCCCGATTCGCCGGGATTGACCGTGGTGAACGCCACGCCCGAAGTGCTCAAAAAAATGAACATCGCGCGCAAGGAACCCGGTGGTGTGGTGGTGACCGAGGTGGCGCCCTACAGCGCCGCTGCGGTGGCGGGATTGGAGCCCGGCGATGTCATCACCGAGGCCGGCGGCCGACAGATTATGGATACAAAGGATTTCGAGGAGGCGATGCGGCTGGCCGATGGCGAGCGCGGGATTCTGGTCCTTCTCGAGCGCGCCGCGCAAAAGACCTTCGCGATCCTGAAGCCTTGAGCCGCGCCGCGGGAGGCATAGGCTGGCAGCGGTGAAGAAGGTATTTTCCCATTTGGATGCCGCCGGTTCCGCGCGGATGGTGGATGTAGGGGGCAAACCGGTCGTGGACCGTGTGGCGGTGGCCGAAGCGGTGCTGAAGTGCGCGCGGGGGACGATCCGGCTACTGAAGGCTGGGGCGTTGCCGAAAGGCGACGTATTGACGGTGGCGCGGGTGGCAGGAATCCAGGCGGCCAAGCGCACGGCGGAATTGATCCCGATGTGCCACACAGTGCCGCTGACACATGTGGCAGTGGATTTTTCAGTGAGGGTGAATGCGATTGAAATCCGCTGCGAGGCACGGGGCGGGGCGCGGACGGGATTCGAAATGGAAGCGCTCACAGGCGCCTCCGTGGCGGCCCTCACGCTCTACGACATGATGAAATCCGCGGACAAGGGGATGGTGGTCTCCAGGCTTCGCGTGGTGGAGAAGATGAAGGGGCAGGCGGAGTCGAGAGGCCTGACGAGGGTCAAACGCGGGACGCGGTAGCGTCCATCGTTAAAAACAGGGGGCGCTGCTCCATCGGTGCTGATTTTTTGATGGGATTGGTTTTCATCGCCGTCCAATCAGCAACAAATGCCAATCCTTGCGCCGCACGCCGAAAGCGGGCATTCGTTCCTGAATGATTCTACGCATCGTCCTCCTCGCCCTGCTCGCCGCCACCCTACCCCTCGCCGCGGAGGACAAGAAAGCCCGCATGGTTTTCCCGACCGCATCCCCGACCGCCGCGACAACGCCGGCGCCCGCGTCTCTGAGCGGACCTGAAGCCCTGCTGCAGCGCTTCTTCTCCGACCTCAAGGCTGACAAGATCGACGCCGCCTACGCAGCCCTCGCGAAGAACACCATCATCTCCGAGCGCCCCGAAAATTTGGAGCAACTGAAGGAAAAAACCCGCGAAGCCATCGACAATTTTGGTCCCATCCAAGGCTACGAAGCCGTGGAAACCGCCGAGGTCGGCACATACCTGTTCCGCCAGACCTGCATTTCGTTGAACACCGACCTCCCGCTCCGCTGGCGCTTCTATTTCTACCGCAGCGGCAGTCAGTGGAAACTCGTGGACCTGCGCGTGGACGATGGCATCGCGGACCTCTTCGAGGAATCCGCCCGCCTCCGCGCGAAGTAGCCAACGCGCCCCCCGACGGTGCGAAAAAAACTCGCCCTCACTCTCCTCGGAGCCGCCGTCATCCTGATTGGCGCGGGAGTCCTCCTCATCGAATCCCTCGACTTCACCCCGGTCGCCCGCCGCGCCCTCGAAAAATCCCTTCCCGGCGCGAAGGTCGATGTCCAGGAGGTCAAGGTCTCGCGGTCCGGCGAAATCGTTTTCAAAAACTTCACCGTTGCCGACCCCGTCACAGGCAAGGAACTCGCGCGCCTCGAGGGCGGGAAAATCGTCCTCTCCCTCGACGACCTCGCGCGCGGCCGCATCGGCGAGATCCACCTCGAAAATCCGGTCATCGCCATCTCGCCGGGGTGGTCGGGTGTCCTGCCCGCGCCGAAAAACAAGGACGGCACCACCGCCGCCATCCGCCGCATCGTGTGCAAGCACGGGGAATTCCACTACGACGGCACCATATCCGGCGACCCTTCGGTCCACGCGAAGTTCTGCCTGGATTGGAAAAACTTCTCAGCCGCATCCGCCGAACCCGTCGGTCTGACCCTCTGGGACATCCGCGCCAGCGCGTCAGGATCGTCCACTCCGTTCCTTGTCCTCGATCTACTCGAAGCGAAAGGCATCCCGCAGGAAATGCTCGCGGAATTCGAACTCCGCGAAGTCCTGCTCAAAGGCGGCTCGCTCGCCGTCGGCACCGCGCTCGACCAACTCACCTCACGCCCCGCCGCCGCCCCCGCACCGCAATCGCCTTCCGCAAAATGGAAAATCGGCACACTCGACATCTCCGGCATTCACGCCTTCCTCGGCGACAACGCTTGGCGCTCGGAGACCGACGCGGGCTTCACCATCAACACAAAATTCCAAAACCTCTCGCCTGCCGAAATCGCCAACTCCCTCGGCGGCGCGATGCAGGAAATTGAAATCTCGGACCTCGTCATCCCCTCGCCCACCGATGCCTTCCGCCGCGTCCTCTCGCTCCGCAGCGTGTTCCTCCGCTTCACCCTCGCCGGCGCGCTCAACGGCGATCTCGACGATGTCACTATCCTCCACCCGGTCGTTTACATTGGCGAAGACCTGTTCCTCTACATGGAGCAGGCGCAAAAACGCTTCGGCGGCGGGAACGGCAGCGCCACCGCCGGTCCGCGCTGGAAAATCAAACACCTCGACATCCAATTCGGCAGCTTCGTCATCGGCGCCTCGGGGCGCGCGTCCTACGGCCTCCCGCTGAACTTCCGCACCACCGCGCAAAATGTCTCGCTCGACGAACTCGCCTCCCTCTCCCTGCGCGGCAGCCTCGAGATCCCCGCCCGCACCTACTCGTTCCCCGATTACGAACTCGAATTCACCACCGAGCGCGGCGAACTCCTCTTCTCCTATCCGCCCGGCGAGGGCGCCAGCAACATCGTCGGCACCGTCCGCATACCGGAAATCCGGTTCCGCCAGTTCCGCTCTTCCAAGTCCTGGCTCTCCGCCACCTTCGACCGCTCGGGCATCAACGGCGCGTTCGGCGGCTCGTTTTGCGGCGGCGACATCACCGGCGGCCTCTCGTTCCTTTTCGATTCCTCCTCGCCTTGGATCGGTTGGCTCGGCGGCGCCCGCGTGGACCTCCGCCAACTCACCGACATCCTCGCACCGCAAAATTTCCGCATGACCGGACCACTCGAATTCTCCGCCCAGCTCAATGCCAACGGCCGCTCGATCCGCCGCGCGAAGGGCGGATTCACCGCCACCGCCGGCACTCTGGAAATCGGAAAAATCAACGACCTCCTCGCGCGCATCCCGGAGGATTTTTCCGCCATCAAACGCGACAGCCTCCGCATCGCCCTCGAGTCCCTCCGGGGTTTCGATTACGCCGGCGGCGAGGGCGGATTCTGGTTCGCCGACGGAAACGGCGTCCTCGACTTGAAGTTGCAAGGCCCGCTCGGGTCGCGCACATTCCACACCGTGCTCCACGCCGACGAATCGCCCGCGGGCAGGTGGAAACAAACCTCCGCCCCATGACCCGCCACGCCGCACCCCTCGCCGCCGCCCTCGCCCTCGCCGCCTGCAAAGGTCCCACGGTCAATCTCGCCACGCCGGAGCCCATCAAGGTGGACATCGACCTCCGGCTCGATGTTTACCAGCACGCAAAAGCCAACCAGGCCCCGTCCGCGGAAAAACCTTCCACCGACCCCGCCGCCGCCCGCCGCAACCGCAGCGCCGACATCCAAACCTTTAAAAACTCCCGCATCGTCGGCGAAGGCCGCGACGGACTGCTCTCCATCCGCGTCGATACCCCCGGCGACTACGGCGACTATGTCCGCGCCGCCGTTCAGGCGGAAAACGCCGACCGCATGGCCTTGATGAAAGCCGAAGCCTCCCGCCAGAAAACCTCCCTGCCGGAAGTCCAATCCCAGCAAGCCGAAATCAACCGCAACCTCGCCTTCAAAGGCGAATGGATCGAAATCGAAAAACCCGACGGCTCCTC
>JBMOIA010000088.1:0-5893 GCA_049317565.1 Terrimicrobiaceae bacterium
GCGGCGCTCTGCGAGCGCCGAGCCGCGCCGATTCCGTCGGTCACAGAGCGACGCTACAGCCGCAAATCCTGATGCCGGCTCGATAGTCCATAACATTTGGGCGATTGGTAGCCGCTCTGGCGCTGACAAGCAGCGCCCTCCTGCCGATCAGTTTTTTGGAGTTTCCGTTCTATGGGGCGGGCGAGCCAACTTTGATGCGTTCAAAAGCACAAGCGGGCTTTGGGATTGAGGCCAAAAAAAACGCCGCGGCTTGAAGGCCGCGGCGTTTTCGGGAAACGGGTTTTTAGTTTTCGTCCTCGCGCTTGACCTCGACGAGTTCGTCGGCCTTGCGGGAGAGTCGGTTCGAGAGGATGAAAAAGCTCGGCACCCAAAGACCGATGAAAATCCCGAAACGCTCGCCGTAGGCGCGGTTCTCACGCGAGGCGGTGAACCAGGTCACGACCGAGGCGATGATCGAGAGGAATCCGAGATAGAGGCAGACATCGGAGAGCAAGCGGAGGTTCTCGCGATTGTAGGAGTCGTAGGCGGGTTTGAGGTATTCTTTAAAGCTGGAGGTGTCCATAGGGGGTCGAGAGTCTCCCCGGGGACTTGCGGTGTCAACCAGATTGCGGTTGGGTAAACACCCCATGAAGAAAGTCCTCATCGCGCTCGCCGTTTTGGGAGTCCTCGGGCTCGCCGGCGTCGCCATTTTCCTCCGCTCCGGCGGTCCGGCCCAGGCTGCAGCCATCGCGCCGGCGGATTCGTCAATATTTCTCAACATCCCGAACATCCCGCTCACCGGCTTCCGTTGGACCTCCACGGCCCTCGCCCGGATCGCCGCGGAGCCTGAAGTGCGCGCGTTTTTGGAAAAACCTCTCGCCAATGCCGGCGGTCAATCCTCCACGCAAGAAGCCGGCACCCACCTCGCCGCCGTCAAGCCGGGCAACATCTTTGCATCCATCGCCCCTGGCGACGGGGCGGCGTCCGTCCTCATCGGCTTCCAATTCTGGGGCGGCAAGAGCGACTATGAAAAGGCGGTGGCCCGGCTGCGCGAGGCACTCACGGCCGCCTTGGAGGGACCAACCACTAAAAACCACTCGAACATCGAGATCGTTTCCACGAAACACGGCTCCACAGAGGTCCACAGCGCCGCCGTGGGACGCTGGGGGTTGTTGTCCAACGACCTCGCCGGACTGGAATCCGCGATCGACCGCGCGCTCGGCAACAAACCCGAAGGTGGCCTCGATTCCAACGAACGGTTCAAAAAAACGATCGCTGCCCTTCCGGGATCTCCCGACCTCGTGGCTTTTGTCCAACCCGCCGGTGCCGTTGGCACGCTCTCTTCCTCGCCCATCCCCGCCGCGGCACAAGCCGCTGCCCGCATGAACTCGCTCGGCACGGCTGAGGCCATCGGCGCGGCCCTCAAACTCGACGGCGAACTCCAGCGTGATGCGATTTTCATTTTGAAACCGGGCACCAAAAAACCGGCCTCCAATCCGCCGCCCGGCTCCATCCAATTCACCACCCCCTCCACCGTGGTTTTCGCCCGGGATTTTTCCACCGGATTCGACGACATCGCCTCCCGTCTGCGCGGGCTGGCCGAAGCGTATCCCGCGTTGCCCGCCGAACTTCTCGCCCTGGCCGAGGCCCTCTCCGGCGCTTGCGGACCCGAGGCGGCCCTCATCGCCGATTGGCCGGAAGGCGCACTGGCTCCCTCGCCACTGCTTGCCATCGAAACACCCGATGCCGACCGCGCCCGCGAGGCGCTCTCCGTGCTGGCCACCCTGCTGCCAGGTTCAGTCCTGGAGGAGTCCGGCGGTCTGCAAACCCTCTCGCTGCCGACCCAATTCACTCCGGTTTCCATCGCCCAGGGGAGGGGATATCTTCTCGCCGCCATAGACCCGGCCCGCCTCGTCGCCGCGGCCAATGCGGACCCGGGCAAATCCACTTTGGAATCCTCGCCATCCTTCAAATCCGCGCTTCCGGCATTCCGTCACGCCAACAGTGCCTTTTGCTATATCGATACCGCCGCAGCCTTCGAGCGCCTTCACGCCACATTCGTTCCCGTTTTGCGTTTCACTGCGGCCATGGTTCCCTCGATCGGCGAGAATGTGGATGTCTCCAAAATCCCCTCCGCGGCCACCATCTCGAAACATCTTCCACCCATCGTCCTTTCCCGCAGCGACACCGCCGGGGGAGTTCTCGTGGAGTCCAGCGGCCCGATCAGCATGGGCCAACTCGTCATCCTCGGAGCGGCGGGCTTCACTGCCGCGAATCCAGGAATCTTGAAAAGCCTGCTCGAGCCCTGAGGGGAGGGCCCGCCGGATTTCCATCTTTGAATTTCCACTTGCCACCTTGCCGCCCGTTCTTTGATTCTCGGGCATGAAACGCCCACCGGCACCCGCCCGTTCCGCCGCCGCGCTCGACCGCTCGTTTTATCTCCCGGCCGACTCCTTCTTCCCTGCCCACAGCGACACCGCTCTCACCTACGACGATGTCTCGCTCGCGACGCTCTACAGCGACATCGTCCCGCGCGAGGCGAACATCGAGACCGCCATTGCTCCGGGCCTGAACCTCAGCCTCCCCGTCGTTTCGGCGGATATGGACACCGTCACCGAGTCGAAAATGGCGATCGCCCTCGCGCTCAACGGCGGCCTCGGCCTCATCCACTACAACATGCCGCCGAAGCAGCAGCTCTCCGAAGTCGGCCGCGTGAAAAACCATGTCCACGGCCTCATCCGCGAGCCGATCAAAGCCTCGCCGGACCAGCCCATCGGCGCCGTCCTTGCCCTCATCGAGGAAAAAAAATTCTCCTTCAGCACCTTTCCCGTCGTGGATGCGGCGGGGCGTCTTCTCGGGTTGCTCCCGGGCCACTGCGTTCGCCCGCGCTTCGCCTCACGCCTTGTTTCCGAAGCCATGCTGCCCCGGTCGGCCGTCCTCACTATTCGCGAAGACCGACTCGGCAGCGATCCCATCGCGCGCGCCGACCGCTTCTTCACCGAAAATATCGGCATCCACAAGCTCCTCGTCGTGGACAAAAACGACCACCTCCGCGGGCTGTTCACCTTGAGCGATATCGAGCGCATCACCCAGGAACGCACGCTCCAAACCAAACCGGCGCGCGACTCGAAGTTCCGACTCGTCTGCGGAGCCGCTGTGGGAGCGCCCCGGCGGGCGGACGGCTCGCTCGACCGCGACGCCCTTCTCGACCATGTCTCCGCCCTCGTCGAGCGGGGTCTCGATGTGGTCGCCATCTCCACCGCCCACGGCCACACCCGCGGCGTGGGCGAAGCGGTGCGCGCCATCCGCAGGGAATTTCGCACGCTCCCCATCATCGCCGGCAATGTCACCAGCGCCGAGGGCGTCGCCTACCTCGCCAAATGCGGCGCCGACACCGTCAAGGTCGGCCAGGGTCCCGGCTCCATCTGCACCACACGGGTCGTGGCGGGCGTTGGCATCCCCCAGCTCACCGCGCTCTATGTCTGCTCCCGAGCCGCCGCCCAGTCGAAGGTTTCCATTCTCGCCGATGGCGGCATTGCGAAATCCGGCGATGTCGTGAAGGCGCTCACGCTCGCCCACGCCGTCGTCTGCGGCAGCCTCCTCGCGGGTTGTCCCGAGGCACCCGGGCAGATCATGGAAATCTCCGGAAAATTCTACAAACAATACCGCGGCATGGGCAGCCACGCCGCCATGAAGGCCGGCAGCGCCGCCCGCTACGGCCACGACAAGGCGAATTCCCAAAAGACCGCCGCCGAGGGCGTCGAGGCCCTCAAGGAAGTCTCGGCCTCGGTGGACACCGTCCTCGCCCAGATCGCCGGCGGACTCCAGAGCGGCATGGGCTACCTCGGCGCCGCCAACCTCGCCGCCCTCCGCGCCAATGCCCGCTTCACGCGCATCACGCCGGCCGGCCTCCGCGAAAGCGCCCCGCATGACATCATCGAAGTCAAAACGGGTGGTTGAGGACGCCCGCCTCCGCTGTCACGATTATCCACTGCTCGCCCGCCGCTGGCGCGCCATTGCGAAAACAGCCGGCCTCCGCGTCCGCCCCTTCGCCACCGTCTCCGGCCATCCGGTTCTCCACCTCGAATCCATCCGCCCGCCCGCCGGGGCGCCCCGCATCTACCTCTCGGCGGGAATCCACGGCGACGAACCCGCCGGCTGCCTCGCCCTCCTCGAGTGGGTTTCCGCCAACCTCCGCACCGCCCGCGCGCTCGACCTGACGGTTTTTCCCTGCCTCAACCCCTGGGGCCTGACCCATAACAAGCGCACCGACGAAGCCGGCCGCGACCTCAACCGTTGCTACCGCGACAGCGCCGGTTCCCACACCGCGGCCCACATCGCCCTTCTCCAAAACCAGCGCTTCGACCTCGCTCTCATCCTTCATGAGGACTACGACGCCGCTGGTTGCTACATCTACGAAACCTCCGCCCGCCGGCCGCACCTCGCCGAAACCCTCCTCGCCGCCATGGCGCCCCACATCCCGCCCGACCCCCGCCGCCTCATCGATGGCAGCCGCGCCAAAAACGGCGTCATCCGCCGCCGCGTCACCGCCGAAACCCTGCCCGATTGGCCCGAAGCCTTCGCCCTCCACTTCTTCCATGCGAAGCGGACCTTCACCATCGAAACCCCGTCCGAACTCTCGATCCACGACCGCACCGCCGCGCACGCGGCAGCCATCGAAGCTGCCATCCACGCCGCCACGCTGCATTCCCGCCGCAGCTGAAGCGTGGCAATTTTTCATTTGTCCGAAACGCCCCATCTTGCGATGTTCCCCGTCTCACAGCCGCCAGGGTAGCTCAGCGGTAGAGCAGGGGACTCATAAGCCCTTGGTCGGGAGTTCGATTCTCCCCCCTGGCACCACCCAGCAGTAAAAACCCTCACTCCCCCGGACTTGATCCAGCCACTCGAAGGACGCGATTCCGCGATTCTCATTGTCGATGACAGTCGGACCATGCGCGCCGGGTTGCGGCGGGCGCTGGAGGAAATCGGCCACCGGAATCTCGAGGAGGCGTCGAACGGCCGCGAGGGTTTGGAAAAATTGCGCACCCGGGACTTCGACCTTGTCCTGCTCGATCTCGACATGCCCGAGATGGATGGTCGGGAAACGCTGCGGCACATCAAATCCGACCCCGCCTTGCGAGTGGTGCCGGTCATTGTCATCTCGGGATCGGATCATGAGGCTAACGCCATCGCGTGCATCGCGGCGGGCGCCGAGGACTACCTCAACAAACCCTTCGATCCGGTTCTGCTCCGCGCCCGCGTCCTTTCCTCGATCGAGCGCAAGCGCCTCCGGGACCACGACCGCATCCTCCTCGAGCAGCTCCACAACGAAAAACAACTCCTCGAACACGAAAAAGCCCGCTCCGAGCGCCTGCTGCTGAACATCCTCCCGCGCTCCATCAAGGAGCGTCTGCAGGCAGGGGAGAAGGACATTGCGGACCATCACGAGAATGTGACGATCGGCTTCGCGGACATCGTCGGCTTTTCCACGATTTCGCGTGAGGTGTCCGCGCCGGAGCTTGTGGCCTCGCTCGACAGGTTTTTCGCGGCGTTCGACATCGTTGCGGAGCGGGCGGGCGTGGAAAAAATCAAAACGATCGGCGACAATTTCATGTTCGCCGCCGGCGTGCCGCTCGCCGATCCCGGCCACGCCGCCTCCGCCTGCGATTGCGCCCTGGGCATTCTCGAAACCTTCAACCGCCTCAACGCCATCCACGGCACCTCACTCCAAATCCGCATCGGCTTGCACTCCGGCCCTGTGGTCGCGGGCATTATCGGGAAGAAAAAATTCGCCTACGACATCTGGGGCGATGCGGTGAACATTGCCAGCCGGATGGAATCCACGGGCGAGCCGGGGAAAATCCACATCTCGCGCCACACGCGCGACCTTCTCGGCCCGGACTTTGTTTGCGAG